>CAYVPZ010000180.1:0-8263 GCA_964453955.1 uncultured Solibacteraceae bacterium
ATCGGGAATGCGGGGATCTGTTCGGTTTGGTGGTGGCGAATCTGCTGATAGCGTCCGGTGTCCGTTATGCCGAACTCACGGCTAGGACGGCGGCGGAGCCCGACGAGCCGACTGACGACTACCAGGGGCCGCGTTCTTCTTACGAGCCCTGGTAGGCTTTATGGCTTCCTTCGCGCTCGCTGGCGTGGCAATGAGGCGCCCGAGCATTGCGTCGAACTGCTGCTTATCAACCTTCACGGTTTCGTAACCCGATAGAATGGTTTCGAAAAATGAAAAGCCCGGCGCGGTGGCCGGGGCTCTTCGATTCGGAAACTGGACACTTCCAATCGTAAGCCCCTTGCTGCGCCGGAAGCAAGAGGGCGATGAACTATCCGCATGCGTTCCCCGACCGCCTGAAGCCTTCAGTGGACATCGCTTTCGCCGAATCCGAGAGGGAGTTCGCTCGTTCGTACAGGACAGCAATGTCGCGTGATGACGGCGAACCTCTCGTAAAAGCGTTCGTGCGGCGCGTGTACGTCGCCTTTGCTCATGCCGTCTGCAAAGCAATAAGCGACGGAGAACAAGGCTGGGACGCCGAGAGATTTCGCCGAGAGTCAGATCCCTGGTTTTGGGATTTATTCCGCACGACTTACAGCCGGAAGGCCGGATGGTCGTATCGAGCGGGAGACGACGATTTCAGATCCTGGCAGAAACTCAAGAGCGAGATCGAGACATCGAACGACTGGATTGCAATTCAATCGGAGCTTGACGCCGCGATCAAACACTCCGCTGCCGAGAAATTCGGCGCAGTGAGCGGAAGTCGGATAGTAACGCCCATTGATCGGATGGCACTTTGGAAGGACTACCGAAGATTGTTTCCCCGCGTAAAAGTCCTGGATGTCTGTTGGGCTGCGGCCCAACACTACAGCGAATGGAAGAGGTGGCTAAGAGGCCCCGCTGTCGTCAAGGATGGTTCGAGGCCGGACATGGCGTTTCGCGCGATTCTCGCGAGCGCCAAGTCCCCCTCGGAGTACCGCAAACAGCCGCGCCCGAGTGGGTGGAAATAATCTCACCTACTCCACCCACGTTTCCACCCACGTTTCCACCCACGTTTCCGCCCACGCGCACCAGCCTCTCATCCATTGCGTTTCACCTAAGCATCCGTTCTATCGTTAGTCAGTTACAGGAGTTGAACATGATAAGGAGGGTATTGGCCCGCGCCGCTCAGCTCCACCGGCGCGCGGGCCATAACGAGAAGAGCCCGATTCTGCCTACGCAAGGGCGCTGAATCAGGCTCGTGGTGGGCACTCCCCGGAGGGCTGCCAGAACGGTAATTGGACCGGCCTTATAAGCCGAGGTCACGCTCTCGTACAGCGTGTGTGGGTCCGAGCCCCACGCCCCCCGCTCAACTCTATTATAGCGGCGTCAACCGCTGAACCAGAGTCCTCCACCGCTCATGTCGTCGGCCAATGGAACGATGCGGCTCGGCGGCCCGCCTATCGCCCCGCTGGCCGCGATGCTATATGAGGGCGTCGGTTGTCCTTCGAGAAGTGAAACGACTTTTTCGTGCCAGTGGGTGATATCGAGAACGGTAAAATCCCGGCTCTCGACTACCGCGCCCACGCCGATGACCACGACTGCGGTGAGTGCGAACTTGGATGTTTTCATGCTGGCATATAGTACGGAAAAACGTCGCTGAATCCCGTAAACGTGTCGGCGGTAAAATGCTTCCAGGGGCAGGTCATGACCGACTGGATTCAGGACGCAAAGCGCCGCGCAGACGAAGAGCGCAAAAGCCGACTCATCGAAGAACGCGCGCGACAGGATCGGGCCGACCAGATCAGGGAATCCCTCCAAAACTGGTGGGATACGTTCATCCGGCAGATCAAACAACTCGCCCAGGAATTGAAGACGGAACTGCCGGAGAAGCGGCAGTGCCATTTTGCGGTCGAGCCAAGTTTGAAGCAGGACCGCAGAATCAGGCTGCGGTCCGAGTCGGGCGGCACGCTCCTGGACATCTGGATCATGGAGTCGTATCCGGCGCTTTCCGTGCAGTGGCTCTCGCGCGGCGCCGACACCTCGGAATCCGTGGCCAACGGGCCGCCCCGTGACGGGCAGTTTGAGCCCGGCAATCATGGTCTGCTCATCAGCTATGAGGGCAGCACCTATGCGGACGCTGGCTCCCTGGCCGACAAAATCATGCGCGATTTGGCCGCTTTGTTCATTCAGCTTTGAGCTGTCCGGCCTGTCACTTCATCCTCCCAAGTTGCTGATTGTTTGTCAAAGGCATAATCACCGAAAATATAAGTGGAATCCTAACCCGTTCCGTGGTACATAGTAGTTTGGGCACGCGGGTCGTCCGGGGCGAATGGAGGCCCGGACGCGAGATCCCATCCTTCGTACTCATCCTGCATTGTGAGCGCGCAACTTCGGCTAATGGTCGCTGAAGTTCATTTACACGGCAGTTACGTTACGTAAGCCCTCGAATCGCGGCCCATCCGGAACGTAGTCCGGTCACATACCGCGGAGAACGTCGCGCGGCAATCCCCCATGTGGATGAGACTGCCAGCGCCTGGAGTACACACAAATGGACGGCGGAGATCGCAAGTACAGACAGCGGGGTTATATGGACAACGACCGCCCCGCAAATGGCCACAGCCGGGACGAAAAGCCGCGGCCCGCCGGACCGAAGCCGTCGATTGACGTAACCGGTCCGCGCCTTCCGCGCCTGCTGCAGACGGTGGCGGCCTCCCGTTGTTTTAGCTGCTCCACCATGCTGCCGGCCGACGTCGATTTCAAGGGAAATTGTCCGAAATGTAATACGCCGCTGCATTGCTGCAAGCAGTGCAGCCACTTCGACACGTCCACCCGGTTTCAGTGCCTGAAGCCAGTACTAGTACGAATTGCCGTGAAGGACCAGGCCAACGAGTGCGAGTTGTTCCGTCCTCGCGTCACCGTGGCGCGCGACGCCGCCTCCATCGGAGCGCAGACTCCTCCGTCGATCACGCGCAACTCGGCGCCCGCGCCGCGCTCGCCGCAGGATGCCCGCACGGCCTTCGACAACCTCTTCAAGAAGTAGCGGGCGCTTTCATCGCTGCACCCGGCCCGATCCCCCATCCTTCAGCAGGGCGTTCACTTCGTCCAGGGTCGCGCGAAGAAAATCGCCAGAGATGGAGTGCTTGAGGCAGCCCGCCGCCACGGCGAACTCCAGCGCGTCGCGGCGCGTGGCGAGGGTCTGCAAGCCATAAATGAGGCCGGCGGCGAAGCTGTCGCCGCTGCCTACACGGTCGACAATGTGGGTGATCTCGTAAGCGCGGCTCACCAGGAACCCGGCGCGATCCCGCAGGCACGCCGACCACCCGTTGTGCGACGCGCTGCTCGAAACCCGCAGTGTAATCGCCACCGCGCGCAGGTTCGGGAATTCGGCCAGAACCCGGCCCGTCAGCTCCTCGTACTGTTCCACCTCCAGCTTCCCGGAATGAACATCCGCGGCCGACTGAATGCCCAGCGCCCGCTGCACATCCTCCTCGTTGCCGATGACGATGTCCGCGAGAGATGCCAGCGGGCGCATCACCTCCGGCGCCGGCTTCCCCCATTGCCAGAGATTCCGGCGGAAGTTCAGATCGCAGGAAACCGTAATGCCCGCGGCCTTGCACTTTTCGACCGCCTCCAGAGTCAGATCGGCGGCCGAAGCGCTGATGGCCGGCGTGATGCCGGTGACGTGAAACCATCCGGCGCCTTCGAGAACCCGGTCCCAGGGGATGTCGCCCGGCCGGGCCAGCGCGATGACGCTCCCGGCACGATCGTAGACCACCTTCGAGGGGCGCTGGTCCGCGCCGGTCTCGAGGAAGTAGATGCCCAGCCGCCCCGCGCCGCGCACGATTCCCGAAGTGTCCACGCCGAACCGGCGCAGTTCGCCCACCGCCGCGTCCGCAATGGGATTCATCCGAGGCAGCACGGTGACAAAAGCCGCGGGAAGCCCCCACGACGCGAGCGCCACGGCAACATTGGCTTCGCCCCCACCGAACGTCGCGTCCAGCCGCGGGCTCTGCAGAAACCGCTCGCATCCGGGCGGCGCGAGGCGCAGCATGATCTCGCCGAATGTAACCGTCTTCTTATTCGCCACGGGCTCGTTCAATCCGCTCCCTGAATTGCCGCGCCAGTTCGGTGATGGCCTCGAAATCCCCCGTCTTCGCGCCTTTGGTCAGGCTGCCGCCCACGCCGAGCGCAACCGACCCGGCCCGTATCCACTCCTCGGCATTCTCCAGCGTCACGCCGCCGGTGGGCATCAGCGACGCCTGCGGCAGCGGCCCCTTCACCGCGCGGATGAACGCGGGTCCCAGCACCTCGCCGGGGAACACTTTCACGATGCCGGCCCCCTGCTCCATGGCTTCGATGACCTCGCCCACCGTCTGCGCGCCGGGCATCCAGGGAATCCCGTAACGGTTACAGAGGCGGCCAGTGGCCGCATCGATGGACGGGCTGACGATGAACTGCGCCCCGGCCAGAATCGCCAGGCGCGCCGTCTCGGCGTCCAGCACCGTGCCGGCGCCCACCAGAATCGGACCGCCAGCGTAGCGTGCTGTCAGATCCTCAATCACGCGCAGGGCGCCGGGGACGGTGAGCGTAATCTCGATGGCCCCGACGCCTCCTTGGGCGCAGGCCTCGGCGATGCGCGCGGCCTCGTCCGAGCTGCCCGCGCGCACCACCGCCACCAGACCGGATTCGACGATCCTCCCGAGTATCTTCCATCTGGAGATAGACATGGACGAACTTCCAGTTTACGATGGCCATTACGGAGTTTTATTGAGCACCTCCACCCTTACCGCCTCCCTCACCGAAGAATCCGACGCGCGCCGCCGCCGGGCGCTCCTTCTGGTGTTCTTCTGCACGCTGATTGGCGCCGTCTCCCAGATCCTGATCAAAACCGGTGCCACCGTTCTGGCCCGGCAGGTGGCCCATCCGGGGCTGATCTCCGCGGCCACGGGGATGTTCACCAATCCCTGGCTGTTTTCCGGATACGCCCTCTACGGCGTCAGCGCGGTCCTGATGGTGCTGGCCCTGCGCGATGGCGAGCTGTCGCTGCTTTACCCGGTGATCGCGCTCACCTACGTCTGGGTAGCGTTGCTGTCGTTTGTGCTCTTCCATGAATCGGTCGGCACGCTGAAGATGGCCGGCATTGGCCTGATCGTCGCAGGGGTGGCCGTGCTGGGACGGAAGGGCGCCCGTTGACCACACCTGTTTCTTCGATGGTCCTGGTGGTGACGGGTTCTTTCATTGGCAGCTTCGGCGCGGTGCTGCTGAAGGCGGGTGCGGGCCGGTTGTCGCGCAGCATCCAGTCGGTGATCACCAACTGGCAGCTCGGCGTCGGCGTGTTCGCCTACGGTCTGTCGTCGGTCTTCTTCGTGCTCGCCAACACAAAAGGCGAACTGACCATCCTGTATCCTCTGGTTTCCCTCGGTTATCTCTGGACGCTGCTGTGGGCGCGGATGTTCTTCCACGAGCCGCTCACGAAATTCAAGTTTCTCGGGATCGGCCTGATTCTGGTGGGCGTGTTCTTCCTGAAGCTGAGCAGCGGGTAGACGGCATTTGCCCCAGGCCTGGGTGGGGCAAAATACCACAACCATGCCTCACCCGACGGCCGGCCCAAGCCGCTAAGTCGCCCTCTCTCATACAGATGCGTTCGTGGCCCGAGCCTTGCCACGCAAAAGTGTACTTACCAGATCCACTTACTCCGGGAATTAGCGCATGCAGCTCACACGCGCTGCCGACTACGGGGTGCGGGCCATGGTCCACCTCGCCAGTCTCCCTGCCGGTGCACGGGCAGGCGTCGCCGACCTGGCGAAGGCAGCGGAGGTATCGCCGGCGTTTCTCACCAAGGTCCTGCAGCGGCTCACCGGCTCGGGGCTGCTGGTGGCCCATCGCGGTCCGGGCGGCGGATTCAGCTTGGCGGCGCCGGCCAGCGAGATCGCTCTGCTGCAGGTGGTGGAGGCCATTGAAGGTCCGCTCAGCCTGAACCTGTGTACAGGCCTGTGCGGCGCCCCGGCGCCTCTGTGCCACCGCCAGCCGTGGTGCGCCGTGCACCTTGTCTGGATGCACGCCCAGGAGGAGCTGCGTAAGGTGCTGGGTGGGGCTTCGGTCGGTGCGCTCGCGCGGGAATCGGCGCTCCGGCGGGAAGCCCTGCGAGGTGTCGAGTGAGTTGATTCCCCATCAGGACAAACTACATGAATCATTTTCCGGCAGTCGATCCGATACCACTGCCAGCGCCCATCTGGCTGATTAAGGTGCTGCATATCGTCACCCTGTCGCTGCACTTCATCGCCGTGGAGGTATTGGTGGGCGGCCTGCTGGTGGCGGCCGTCCTCAGCGTCGCCCGAAGGAGCGCGGTTGCGCAAACCGTCACCGGGGCCATCGCCAAACGCCTTCCCGTGGTGATGACCTACGTGATCAACCTGGCCGTGCCCCCGCTCCTGTTCGCCCAGGTGCTCTATGGCCGCGCTCTCTACACCAGCAGCGTGCTGATTGGCGCCTGGTGGATTGGCGTGATCGGCCTGCTGATGGCCACCTACTGGCTGCTCTACCGCTTCGCCGCGCGCGTGGAGGGCGGGCGTACCGCCTGGTGGGTGGGGCTGCTGGCGTGGGCTCTCGCCGGGACGGTGGCGCGCGTTCTGGTCAGCAACATGACGCTGATGCTGCGGCCCGAAGTGTGGCAGGCCATGTATCAGGCATCGGCCACCGGCGTGAACCTGCCGGTGGGAGATCCGACCATTTTACCCCGCTGGCTGTTCATGATGGCTGGCGGTATTCTGTTCGCCGGATTGTGGCTGATCTGGCTGAGCGGCAATGCGCCGATTGCCGAGAGCGAGCGCCGGCAACTCGCCCGCGCCGGCGGATGGCTGGCGGCGCCCATGGCGATTGTCCAGGTTCTGGCGGGGGCCGCGGTGCTGGCCACGCAACCGTCCGGGATTACCGCCGCCATGGAGCACAACTGGATGTACCCGCTCGCGCGCGAGGTTTGGCTCGCCGCGATGGTTCTCTGTCTGGCCGCGGGCTTGTTCGCGGTCTTCGCCCGCCGCACGCCCGCCGTTCTCGCGTGGGGCGCGGCGGTGGTGGCGCTGCTGTCGTCCGCCAGCATGACGCTCTATCGCGATGGCATCCGCGACACCACGCTCCTCAGCAAGGGCTTCGACGTGTGGCAGCGGACCGTGGTGACCAACTGGAGCGTGGTGGGCCTGTTCCTGGCTTTGTTCGTGGCCGGCCTGGGGGTGATCGGCTGGCTGCTCTCGGTGGTGGCGCGGGCGCAACACGAGCCCGCAGGGAAGGTGGTGGAAGCATGAGTGAGCTGACTTCGAAGCACATTGTGGCCGTCCCACCCGACGATCTGGCCACGCGCCGGCTGTTTCTGGGGGTGGCCAGCCTGGCCGGCCTCGGCTACGCGGCGGCCATCGGCTATCCGGTGTACCGCTATCTGGCCTCGCCCATCGAGGAGAACGCGGCGGCGTCCGCGGTCACCGAGGTCGCGCTGCGGGACGCGCAGAAGCTGCCGCCGGGGAGCGCGCTGATGTTCAAGTTCGGCTCGCAGCCGGCCATGCTCATCCACCATCGCGATAACACGTGGACAGCGCTCGGCGCTGTATGCACGCACCTGGGCTGCACGGTGCAGTATGTGCCCGCCCGCGGCGTGATCCATTGCAACTGTCACGGCGGCGAGTACGATCCGCACACCGGACAAAACATTTCCGGACCGCCCCCGCGGCCGCTCAAACGCTACGTCGTGAAGCTGAACGACGAAGCCGCGGTTGTCTCGAGGGCGTGAGGAGGCCGCATGGGAAGCGCAATCTACAACTGGCTTGACGAACGGCTGGGCCTAACCGAAGCGATGGCTCTGGCCCGCGAGAAAAGGGTCCCGGTGCACGGGCACTCCTTCTGGTATTACTGGGGCGGCATCACCCTGTTCCTGTTCATCGCGCAGGCGCTCACCGGCGTGCTGCTGCTGGTGTATTTCCGGCCCGGCGCCGACGCCTACGAATCGGTGCGGCAGATCACCTATCAGATGCACTTCGGGTGGCTCATCCGCTCGGCGCACTCGTGGTGCGCCAACCTGATGATCTTCGCCATCTTCGTGCACATGTTCTCGGTGTACTTCATGAAGGCCTACCGGCGGCCGCGCGAGTTCGGCTGGTTCACCGGACTGGCCCTGCTGGCGCTCACCATGCTGTTCGGCTTCAGCGGCTATCTGATGCCCATGGACGAGCCTTCATACTTAGCCACCAAGGTCGGGCTG
>CAYVPZ010000181.1:0-8238 GCA_964453955.1 uncultured Solibacteraceae bacterium
ATCGGCGAGTGGCCGACGCGTCCGCGCCGGAAGAGTATCCGACCTTCGCCGACGGGCTGGGCATCCATACGGTTGCGGGAAAAGGTCCACCAGAGCGCCCGCGAGCGCGCCTGGGTGGACGTGGGCGCGGATGACCAGGCGGGCCGCGCTTACCAGGGAAAAACCGAATTGCTACCGTAATTCGCATAAAACACTGTTGACCCACTATGTTCTTCGGGTATAATGATCCAACTTCATTCGCCGCGGAGAACCTATGAGCGCTGGCCTGGATAATCTGAAGCACATCGTGGTGCTGATGATGGAGAACCGTTCTTTCGACCACATGCTGGGATCGCTGAAGGCGAACGATGCCCGCGTCAACGGCCTGACCGGCGCCGAGTCCAATCTCGACACCACCAACGAACCCGCGACCGTGCAACCGCTGGCGGAGTTCCAGAGCCAGCTCGATCCGGACCCCGACCACCATTTCCCCGATGTCAACCAGCAGTTGTACCAGGGGACGCCGGGCCCGCCCGCGGTCCCCTCCATGCAGGGATTCGTGCAGAACTACTACCAGGCGCAACAGGACGTGAACCACTCCCACAAGATCATGTACTACTTCACGGCCGACAAGCTCCCGGTGCTCACCACGCTGGCGAGCAGTTTTGCCGTGTTCAACGGTTGGTTCTCGTCGATTCCCGGCCCCACCATCTGCAACCGCGCGTTCGCGCACTACGGCACCTCCTTCGGCAAGGTCACCATGGACCCGTTTGATGTCGTGGAACCGTACGTGAGCATTTACGAACGCCTGCTGCAGGACGGCAAGGGCCACACGGCAAAGCTCTACTACTTCGACCAGGCGAGCTCCACCATGGAGGTGGTGAACCTGCTGAAGAACCAGCCACAGATCTTCGCCACCTACGACGAGTTCCTCGACGATTGCAAAGCGGGCACGCTGGCCGATTACAGCTTCATCGAGCCAAACTATAGCGACCATACCGGCGACGACGGTGGGGAAGCGCTGGCGTCGGATCAGCATCCCGATCACGACGTACAGGCAGGTGAGGTCTATATTGCCTCCGTTTACAACGCGATTCACGAGAACCCTGCCTTATGGGCAAGCACCGCGCTGCTGATCGTCTACGACGAACACGGCGGCATCTTCGACCATGTCCCGCCGCCGTCCTGCACGCCCGACGCCCCCTTTGTGGCGCCGGCCACGGACACGGGAACCGGCCAGACCTTCGCGTTTGACCGGCTCGGCGTTCGCGTGCCGGCTATTCTGGTGTCGCCCTGGGTGGCCAAAGCAACCGTGGTGCCCGGCCCCGAGGATCCGGTGAATGGCCGCATCTTCGAGCACGCCTCGATTCCCGGCACGGTGACCAGTTTCTTCATCGGGGAGTACGACAACCGCTCCCCCCGCGAGAAGGCAGCCAGCACGTTTCTCGATCTGCTGGGCGATCAGGAGCGGCCGGATTCGGACTGCCCGGTATTCAACCTCGATTAGGAGGTCCATCATGAGCACACCCGACAACGTGGTTCACGTTCCCAGACCGCCAAAGAGCGCTTTCAATCCCAACCGTCCGCTTAAGGGGAACCAGCTGTTGCAGGCGCAGCTTAAGCATTTCCGCAAGCGGGAGCAGGAACTCGCTCCGGAGCAGCAGACCGGCATTGATATCGCCTCGATCGCCACCGAGGGCGAGGCCAGCGAGTACATCCGGAAGCTGACCGCCATTCTGCACCCGCAGGGGGCGCGGAAAGAAAAAGTCAGGAAGGCCACATGAAGCGGGCCGCATTCATCGCGTGCTTGGCGCTGGCCGCGCCGGCGTGGGCGCAGGAGAGCCAACTGGCCGCGGACTTTCGCGGGGAAGGGGAGCGCTTCACCTCGTCCTGTGAGAGCTTTTCGTTTGCCTCGCTGGGAAGTTGCGCCGAGCTGCTGTTTACCGATCATCCGCTGCACATCGCCGTGGGCAGTCTCGCTCCGCAGAACGGTTTCGCCGCCGGACCGGCTTTTGTGACCCACTGGACCCCGAACGAAAGCTGGCGTCTGAGCTGGGACGCGGATGCCGTGGTTTCCGCCAACGGGTCCTGGCGCGCCGGCGTCTACATGACCGCGGTGCTCTCGCGGCGCGCTCCTATCGTGGTGACCACCGGCAGCACGGGATCGGCGCCGAAATCGAATCTCGCGGTGAAGGAATACCCCGCTTTCCACGCCTACGCGCAGACGATTTCACTCAACCAGATCGGCTTCTTCGGGCTGGGGCCGTCCACCAGCGACACGGCGCGTTCGTGGTTCGGGATGCGGGAGACGGTGGTGGGCGGCAACGTGATCTGGCCGCTCACGAAGAGATTCCCCCTATCGCTTTTTGGGGAGGCGAACGGCCGCTTCGTGGCGATTCGCGGGGAAAACGGCCAGAGCAGCCCGTCCATCGGGCAGCTCTACACCGACGCAACGGCGCCCGGCCTGAGCAGTCAGCCGGGGGTCGCGCAGTTCGGCGAGGGCATTCGCCTGCTGCCGGAGCTGGCCGGCGGTTATGTGCGGTTGAATTATTCCGCCACGCTCCAGGAGTTCGCCGCCGCCGGCTCCGAGTCCTTTGAGCGGTTCACGGCGGATCTTTCGCATCAGTTCCCCATCTATAAGAAGACCAGGACTTTCCTGCCGCAGGTTTTCAACGGCCCGGACGATTGCTCGGGCGATCCGAGCGTGCCCAGGTGTCCGGCGGTGACGCGCGATCGGGAAGGGAGTTTTGGCCTGCGTCTGTTGCTGACCGAATCGTTCGTTCCGTCCGGGAACGAGGTGCCGTTCTATTTTCAGCCGACGCTGGGAGGGTCGGATATCGACGGCAATTCCGCGTTGAGCAGCTACCAGGATTACCGCTTTCGCGCACCCAGCCTGCTGCTGTTGAGCGGCAGCTTCGAGCACTCGGTGTGGGGGCCGCTGGGGGTTACGTTCCAGGTGGACGAGGGCAAGGTGGCGCTGACACACAGCGACGTCGATTTCACCCACCTTGCCCACAGCTATTCGGCCGGGCTGACGCTTCGCGCCGGGGGATTCCCGATGGTGTTTTTCATGTTTGCATGGGGAGGGCACGAGGGCACGCACACCATCGGCACGCTGGACACATCGTTGCTGGGGGGCTCGACGCGGCCCTCGCTGTATTGAGCCGGGGAACGCGGCTGGCGCCGCGTGATCCGGAGGGCTTCTGGTAGTCTGTATACAGCCAAAGTATGCTGACCATCAGGAAGGTCGAGTGCTTCCTGCTTTCCTGCGCTCTTCCGGAGCCGCTGGTGTTGCCTTATTTCGGCGGAGAGCGCCGCATTTTCAAGCGGGACGCGATGCTCATCCGCGTGGAAACCGACAAGGGCATCACCGGCTACGCGCCGGGCCCGGCCACGGAGAAAGCGAAGCGGACCATCGAGACGGTGGTGGCTCCGTTTCTGGAGGGGCGGACGCTGACCGATCCCGACGCCCTTCGGGTGCAGTTTGTCGAGGGGCCGGGCCGCGACTGGGGCATTGTGAAAACGTACTGCGCGGTGGAGATCGCGCTGTTCGACATCGCCGGCAAAGCCAAAGGGCTGCCCGTCTCCGAGTTGATTGGCGGGCGCCTGCGCGACCGGGTTCGCTTGTACGGGAGCGCCGGAATGTACATGCCTCCCACGCAATACGCCGAGGAAGCGCACGCCATCGCCGAGCTTGGTTTTCGCGCTTACAAAATGCGCGCGGGCATCGGCCCGGAGGACGACGTCACCACCGTCCGCCTGATGCGCGCGGCGGTTGGTCCGGACTTCGACCTGATGGTGGACGCGCACTCGTGGTGGCGCATGGGCTCCCGCAACTACGCCGCCGGCACCGTCGACCATCTGGCCGAGGAACTGGCCCGGTACCACGTGGCTTGGCTGGAAGAGCCGCTGCCGCCGGAGGATCACGAGGCCTACCGGCGCCTGCGGGAACTCGATTTCGTGCCTATTGCCGCCGGCGAACACGAGCCCACCGAGCACAGCTTCATGGATCTGATCTTCACCGAGAGCGTCGATTACGTGCAGATGGACGTCGCCTCGCAGGGAGGGTTCCCCACGGCGCGGCGGCTGCTGGCCGAGGTGGCGCACGCCGGATTGCGCTTCGCCTTCCATAGCTGGGGCACCGCGCTGGAAGTGATGGTGGCCGCGCAGCTTGGCGTGTGCTGGCCGGACATGGTGGTGGAGTGGCTGGAGTACCCCTGCTATTCGACGGCCTCGCGCGCGGGCATGTATCCGTTTCCGCTGGCCTCCGAGATCCTGAAGGGCGAGCTGGAAATCGCCCAGGGCGACCTGGTTGTGCCCGCCGGGCCGGGGCTGGGCGTGGAGGTGGACGAACGGGTGATCGAGCGGTATCCGTGGATTCCCGGGCCGTGGTCGACGTGGGCGATCGAGGGTTCGGGGCAGGTGCGAGGCTTATTCTCCGATCACAGCGAAAAATGGCCGGACGCATGAATCCGGTGACGATCACGGCGGGAGTGTTGTCGGGAGCGGCGGCGGCAATGGCCTGGGCCGTGCGCGCGCCCTCGGCCACGCTGCTGGCGCCGGGGTTCCATCGGGGTGTGCGAACGCGCCGGGCCGTCGCGCTCACCTTCGACGACGGCCCCAGCGAATCGACCCCGCTTCTGCTGGACGTGCTGGCGAACCACGGCGTGCGCGCCACCTTTTTTCAGTGCGGGGCGAACGCGCGCCGTCTGCCGTCCATCGCGCGCCAGGTGGCCGAGGGGGGACATTCGATCGGCAACCACGGCGCGTCCCACGTTCTGCTGTCGTTGCGCTCGGCGGAGTTTATCTTCGCGGAGATGGCGGAGGCGCAGGAGGCCATCGCCGCGGCCACCGGTTGCGAGCCGCGCTACTTCCGCCCGCCCTACGGAGTGCGCTGGTTCGGCATGCGGAAAGCGCAGAAGCGGCTTAGACTCACCAGTGTCTTGTGGAGTACTATTGGGAAAGACTGGAAATGGCCCGCAGACGCGGTCGCCCGGAGGCTTTTGGCTGGCGCGACGAATGGGGCTATATTTTGCCTGCATGACGGAAGAGCGCTGCTGACGCGGCCCGATGTGGCCAACACCATCGAGGCGGTGGGGCGCGTGATTCCCATACTGCGGGACCGGGGATTCCATTTCGAAACGGTGAACGAGATTATATGCCCGACGAGTTGAGCCAGAGAATCATCAAAGTGATAGCGGATACGCAGCATATCCCGGTGGAGACCGTCAAGCTCGACAGCACCTTCGCGGAGCTGAACATCGACTCGCTGGACGGAATCAACATTCTCTTCGCCCTTGAGAACGAGTTCAACATCAACGTTCCCGATGAAGCGGCCAAAGAGATTCGTTCGGTGCGCGATGCCGTCGAAGGAGTCACGAAGCTGGTGGAAGGCGGCGTGGGCGGCGCGAGCTCCGAGCCGGCCACCGCGAGCTGAGATGCGTCACCGCGTTGCTGTCACCGGGCTGGGTGTGGTGTGCGCCCTGGGCCACGACACAAGCTGCTTCTGGGAGAGCCTCCGCGCGGGGCGCTCCGGCATTGAACCGATCGAGGGAGCGGACCGCACGCAGTTGCGGTTCCAGAACGGCGCCGAGGTGCGCGGCTTCGATTCATCGTTGTACTTCGGGCAAAGAGACATCGACCTGCTGGACCGCTTCGCGCAGTTCTGCGTGGTTTCGGCGCGCGAAGCCGTGGCCGACGCGGGGCTCGAATTCACGCCCGAGCTGCGGGAGCGCACGGCCATCGTGACCGGCTCCTGCGTGGGCGGGCAGAGCACCGAAGACGAGGGGTTCGTCAGCCTGTACCGGCGCAACAATCCTCGCGGGAACCCGCTGACCATCCCGCGGGTGATGAATAACGCCGGGGCCAGCCGCATTTCGCAGGAGTTCGGCATTGTGGGCCCGGCCTGGACCGTGTCCACGGCCTGTTCGTCGTCCAACCACGCCATCGGCCAGGCATTCCGGATGGTGCGCGACGGCGACGTGGAGGTGGCGGTGGCGGGCGGTAGCGAGGCCATCTTCAGCATGGGCTTTCTGAAATCCTGGGAAGCCATGCGCGTGGTCTCGCCGGATACCTGCCGGCCGTTTTCAAAGGATCGGCACGGCCTGATTCTGGGCGAGGGCGGCGCGTGTCTGATTCTGGAAACGCTGGAGGGCGCGCAGGCCCGGGGTGCGAAAATCCGCGCGGAGATGGTGGGCTTCGGCATGTCCGCGGACGCTCATCACATCACTCAGCCGTTATCGGAGGGCGCGGCGCGGGCCATGCGCGCGGCACTCGCGGACGGCGGTATCGAGCCGGAGCAGGTGGGCTACATCAATGCCCACGGCACCGGCACCACGGCTAACGACGCCACCGAGACCGCGGCCAGCCGGGCGGTGTTCGGCGCGCATGCGTACAAGCTGGCGGTGAGTTCCACCAAGTCCATGCACGGCCACGGGCTGGGCGCGGCGGGGGCGATCGAGGCGGTGGCCACCGCGCTGGCGCTGGAGAACGGCCTGCTTCCGCCGACCGCGAACTACAACGAACCCGACCCGGCGTGCGACCTCGACGTGATCCCCAACCAGGCGCGCGCGGCGGAGGTGGAGTACGCGCTGTCCAACTCGTTTGCCTTCGGCGGACTGAACGCGGTGATCGCGATGCGGCGCTGGGTGTAAGGACGAGATTAGCCACGAATCAACACGAATTCACACGAATAATGACGGCGAGGGCCGAACGCAGGCGTCTTATTCGTGTGAATCCGTGTTGATTCGTGGCTAATTAGTCGAAGATCACGGTCTTATTCTCGTACAGCAGGATGCGGCGGTCGAGATGCCAGCGCACCGCCCGCGAGAGCACCAGCCGTTCCACGTCGCGGCCCTTCTGCACCAGATCGTCCAGCTGGTCGCGATGCGAGATGCGGGTGACGTCCTGCTCGATGATGGGGCCGTCGTCGAGAACCTCGGAAACGTAGTGCGCGGTGGCGCCAATCAGCTTCACGCCGCGGCGGTACGCCGCCTGGTAGGGCCGGGCGCCGCTGAACGCGGGCAGAAACGAATGGTGGACGTTGATGATGCGGCCGGGGTAGCGGGCGACGAAACTCGGGGAGAGCACCTGCATGTAGCGCGCCAGCACGATGAGATCCACCTCGGCGCGCTCCAGAATGGCGAGTTGTTCCGCCTCCGCTTCCTGCTTCGACGCCGCCGTGACGGGTATCAGGTGGAAAGGGATGCCATGGAATCCGGCCAGCGCGCGGCCGTTTTCGTGATTGCCGATAACCGCCGGGATGGTGCACGCCAACTCGCCCGATTGCTGGCGCTGCAGCAGATCGGCGAGGCAGTGCAGATATTTCGAAACGAAGATGGCCACGCGCGGGAGCCGGCGCGAGTACTCCACGCGCCAGCGCAGGCCGAGCGCCGCCACCAGCGGTTCGAAGGCCGCGCGGAAGGCCGCGTCATCGAGAGCGAAACCGTCCAGATCCCACTCGATGCGCATGAAGAACAGCCCGGCTTCGTTGTCGCGATGCTGGTCCGCGTGCAGGATGTTCGCGCCGTGCTCGTACAGAAACGTGGAGATCTTCGCCACGAGCCCCTTGCGGTCGGGCGAATCGATAAGCAGAATGGCTGAGTTTTTCACCCTTGTAACACAACATAGCAGGGTTCTGTGATACAACGGCTGCGGGAGGGATGAGTATGTCTCTTCGTCAGGAAATCGAGGATTTTCTCGGGCGGAAGCGGATTGCCGTCGTTGGTGTTTCGACGGAACCAGCCAGCTTCAGCCGCGCACTCTTTAAAGAATTTGTCGCCCGCGGGTACGATGTCATTCCGGTGAACCCCAAGGCGAAGGAAATCGAAGGGCGGCAATCTTTCGAATCGGTTTGCGATATCGATCCGCAGCCCGATGCGGTTCTCATCATGACCCCGGCGGAGCAGACCGAAGCGGTGGTGCGAGACTGCGCCGGGAGCGGCGTGGAGTCCGTTTGGATGTACCGGGCAGGCGGCAAGGGCGCGGTGAGCCCATCCGCCGTGGAGTTCTGCCGCGAGCATGGCATCCACGTGGTCCCCGGCGAGTGCCCGTACATGTTCTTCGCCCACTGCGGATTCCCGCACTCGTGGCACGGCTGGCTCCGCACCACCTTCACGCCGGCTTTGCGACAGTAGAGGGATGGCGCTCGAAGTCACGGTGCTCGGCTGCGGCGAGGCGTTCGACGAGCGCTACACGAACACGTCGCTGCTGCTGCGGGCGGAGGAGAAAACCATCCTGCTCGATTGCGGCTACAGCGCG
>CAYVPZ010000182.1:0-3136 GCA_964453955.1 uncultured Solibacteraceae bacterium
GCGGATGGTGGCGAGATGAAAGAACGGAAAGCCGTTGAGAAACAGCCCGACGATCATCAGAATGGCCGCGCGCCACAGAATGTGCCGGGCAAGCGTGCCGCGCGCGGCGCCCGCCTCGATGCGCCCCGCGAACGAGAGGGTCATGGCCACGCCCACAATGAACAGGAACGATGGAAAGATCAGGTCGGTGGGGGTCCAGCCGTTCCACTGCGCGTGCAGCAGCGGCCAGTACACCGTATCCCAGTTCCCGGCGTTGGTGACCAGGATCATCCCCGCCACGGCCAGCCCGCGATAGACGTCCAGGGAAACGAGCCGCGCGGCAACTGCCTGCGTTTCCGCGGCCATGCCGTGCTCAATGACCCGCGGCGGCGGGCTTCACCAGTTCGACGTCGATGGTGATGGTAATCTCGTCTCCCACCATGAGCGCGGCGCCACTGACGCCGAAATCCTGCCGGTTGCACTTCGTGGTCGCGGAAGCGCCCATGTGCAGGTTGCCTCTCCGGTCCTTGACTGGGTCGCTGGGGCCTTCGACGTCCAGCACGACGGTCTTGGTCACGCCGTGAATGGTGAGGTCGCCGGTGATCTTCAGTTTGCCGGTTCCCGCGGATTCCACCAGCTTCGACTTGAAGGTCAACGTGGGATACTTGGCAACGTCGAAGAAGTTGGGGCTGCGCAGGTCGCTATCTCGCGCATCCACCCGTGTGTCCACGGAAGTGGCGTCGATGGTGACGTTGACGGACGTTTTCGACAGGTCCGCCGGGTCGTATTCAACGGCGCCGCTCACCTTCGTGAAAGCGCCGCGTACGGTGGAAATGCCCATGTGGCGCACCGAAAACTGCGCCGAGCTGTGCGCCGGATCAATCTGCCAGGTGTCCGCGAAGGCAGCAAGAGGAAGGGTCAGAACAACAACGCCGGCAAGGCCGAGTAAAGAACGTGACAAAGTGGATTCTCCTCCACTCAGGCTACCGCACGGAGGAGTTCTTCTCCAGCAGGGGCACGTTGCTCAGCTCCGTCTCGATGCCGGCCAGGCGGAAAGCCTCCAGCAGCGCACCGGCCGCGGGTCCGTGCGCCGGCGGCCCGGCGCTGGCGCCGTCTTCAAGTTCCACCAGCATGCGGAACCGCTCACGGAGCAGGTTGCCACGGAAGACGCCGCCCATCCACGCCACACGCACCGTCTCGCCCGGCGCGAACAACTGGCCGCGGACGGCCGCCGTGAGGGTGGCGAGCTCGCTGGCCGCGGCGTTGAGCAGCTCGCGCGCAACGGGATCGCCGTTCACCGCCGCTTCGTCCACCAGGCGGGCCAGTGCGGCAACCCGGGGTTTCGGAAAATCCGCCGAATACAGGCGGTGCAGCAGATCGTTGGCCGTGCTCTCGTCCGTTTCGTCGAGCAGCATGCGGTGCAGCGCGGTGGGCGGTCCCCACCCTTCTTCGTAACGAAGGGCGGCGCGCAGCGCCTGGCGGGCAAGGTCGAATGCCCCGCCCTCGTCTCCGAAGACATGGCCCCAGCCACCCGCCCGGGCCTGCTTCCGGGCGGCGTTCCGCCCAAAGGAAATGGAGCCGGTACCCGCGATGGTCACCACGCCGGGTGCGCCGCCGGTGGCCCCGGTAAGCGCGATCGAGGCATCGTCGGTAATCAGAAACCGCTCGGCGTGGACGAGTTCCCGAACCAGCGCGTCCTTGTCCGCGGCGCCGCCGCTGAATCCCAGGCAGGCTGCGGCGAACCGAGGTTCCTCGCCCGCCTGCCGGCACGCCGCCGCCACCGACTCCACAATCGCCGCCGCGAATTTCGCCCGGCCGCCGGCGCCCCCCACGTGGTTGCACGGACCGGCCTGGCCCGCGCCCAGCACCCTCCCGCTCCCCTCCGCCACCAGGGCCGTGGTTGCGGACTGCCCTCCATCCACCCCGAGAAACAGCATCACCGCTATGGTACCGGGCCGGCGCGTTTGCCGGGAACCTCATTGCGCCGGGCGAGGGATGGTGAAGTTATGCACCGCCACGCCGCCCAGACCTGCCGCCATCGAATAATTCACAATGGTGGCGAATCTTCGCATGGCCGCGTGTCGGTGAATTCCCCAGGTCATGGTTGCTTCGAACCCACCCACCATGGCGACTTTCAGGATAATGCTGCCGAGATCGAACCGCCCGCCGGCCCCGGACAGGACCGGATTCGCCTCCTGCTTTCCATAGCTGCTGGTCGAATCCAGCAGATTGGCAACTCCCAGCGCGGCCTGGGACCCGGTCCACGCCCAGTCCACCGAATGCGCCCCCGTGCGGCGCCGCGCGGTTTGCGCGTACACCGTCGCGGAGAAACTGTAGGAACCGGGAATCTTCGCGGCGCCGGCGAAAGTGTTCGGGAGCGAGGCAGGCGCTGCGTTCGCATTCACTTCCGGCATGAGCTGGATGTCGAACGCGGGCAGGCCGGCCGCCGGCTCGACCGTGAAATCGGATTCCGCGGCACTAAGAAATGACGCCAGACACACGAGTAGTAATAGAGCCCTAAGGCACATGATTTGAACCCCTTTTCCGTTAGTAATGTGGGCCGGGTCGGCCCATGACCAGAATGGTTCCGGTAAGGGTGCAAGAAAATCGGCACACCGCCCTGGGCGGTTTGTTTTTGAAGCGTAATGGTACTTGAGGGATTAGGGAGCCTGGTACGAAGTGGAGCTTAGTTCTTTATCCGATGGGCAACTACCCACTAATGCGGGATGCCGGCGCCTCTGGCGTTTGCCTTACGAAGGCCCGGCGGCATTCTGCCCGGGCACTTGCGCAATCAGAGAGATGCGGAACGCGGGCCAGTGGACTTGTTCGCGTGCCTGAACAAGACCGGCCTCCTTCGCCAGACGCAGCAGCTCGCCGCGCCGAAATCCGGCGGCGACGGAGATGGGGCCATCGTGTACCGTAAGGTGGTGCCATCCGAACAGCCAGCGCGTCGCTGGCAGGAACAAGTAGGGCAGGAGGCGGCGCTCCAGATCGCTCAATAACACCGCGCGCCTTGCCACTCGCGCGGCCTCGCGCAATAATTCGACAATCTCTTCGTCCGGGAAATGGTGCAGAAACAGCGAACAGAAGACGAAATCCACGGCGCGATCCCGGAAAGGCAGCCGGAACCCGTCGCCACAAACACGTTGTCCCAGCC
>CAYVPZ010000182.1:3146-8220 GCA_964453955.1 uncultured Solibacteraceae bacterium
CAGGCACTGCGCCGCCGCCAACGCCGTGGCCCCGTCGAGCGCTATTACGCCAGCCCTGGGATAGTTATTCGAGACCACCCTGACGCTGTCACCAGTGGCCGCTCCCACGTCCAGGAAAGTAAACTCTTCGGCGGGCCTCGCCACACTCGATATCATCCTCGCCAGGACACCGTGACCGCCAAACCGGCAGTTGATGCGCACCAGATCCTGAAGGCTTCGTAGTGCTTCGGGTTCCGGTGCGTCATCCAGGAACTCAGGCCGGATAACTCGCTGGCGCAGACTGAACACCACCTTAGGATACGCACTGGGCTGGCGGGGAGCCAGCGGACACCGTGACTGATGGGTTAGAATGAGGTGTTTGAAGCACTTACTCCTGGAGGCAAGATGAGCGAAGGTAGTACTCCCCAGGGATATCCGCCGTACCAGGCGCCTCCCCCCAGTGGTTCGGGAGCAAAAATACCCATTCTGTTTGGGATCGTGATCGCGCTGGTGGCGGCGAACGTGTACCTGTTCGTGCAGGTGAGCGATATCCGCAGCGATATGGCGAAGACCCGCGATTCACTCCTTGACGAGCTGACCAAAGTCCGCGAGGCTCACTCGCTCAGCACGCAAACCAACCGCCATACCATCGACACTCTGCGCGACCAGCTGGAAGCGCAGCGCCGCCAGATGAGCATGGCCACGGGCGAGGCCAAAGCGGAGGCCACGCGCAAGGTGGAAGAGACCGAGAAGCGCCTCCAGGCGGCTCAGGCCGAACAAGCCAAAGTCTTCGATACCAAGGTGAGCGCGGTGCGGGAGGAGGCGGATACCGCGAATACGAAGATCGCCGAAGTGGGAACCGAAGTCTCCGGCGTTAAAACCGATGTCGCGTCCACGAAATCCGAACTGGAAAAGACTATCGCCGATCTGCAGCGGGTGAATGGGGAGCTCACCGGCCAGGGCACTCTCATCGCCACCAACGGAAAGGAACTGGATGCGCTGAAAAGTCTGGGCGAACGGAATTACTTCCAGTTCACCCTGCCGAAAGGGAAGAAGCAGCGCCAGAAGGTGGGTGACGTCCTGATTGAACTGAAGAGCACCGATAAGAAGAACAACCGCTTCAGCATTGAGATCACCGTGGACGACAAGACGGTGCCCAAGAAGGACCGCACCATTAACGAGCCGCTGCAGTTCTACACATCGAAGGCCCGGCAGCCGTACGAGATCGTGGTCAACGACGTCCAGAAGAACCAGATTGTCGGGTACCTGGCCACGCCCAAGGTCCAGAACGGGCGCAGCGGCGGTTAAATCCCGCTTACTCGATAGGCAGGGCGGACGCAAACAACTTGTCCTGCCCGTTGACGCGGACGCGGAGTTTAGGCCCCGGCTCTTCGTCGCCGCTGATAGTGAGCAGGTAGTGCTTGCGCAGCGCCGCGAAAATCTGCGGGCCGGGCTGTGGATTCTTCATGTGCCGCAGGTCTCCAACGCGGAACCCCGCGCCCCCGGTTTGCCTGGCCAGCTCGTCGAACAGCCACCGGCCGGAGCCCGCCAGATAGACCGGGAAGATGGAAACCGCGTTCTTCCTCGCCAGGCGTATTACCTCTTTGTCGCTGACGCTGCTGCCGCCCTCCAGTCCGGTGGTGAGCAGCACCACGACCCGCCGGAAGGGACTGCTGCCAAAGCCTCCGTCGATGCTGGCGTAGAGGGCATCCAGCACCTGGGGAGTGTTGCCGTACTTCATTTTCCGCACGGCGTCGCTGAGCAGCCCGCGGCTGGAGGTGAAATCCTGCACCAGGTCCGCCGAGGACGCGAACGAGATTACCGCCATCTGCTCCTTCGGATCGAGCTGCTGGATGAGGTTGCCGGCCAGAGGCTGCACGGCCTCGCCCACCAGACTGGTATCGAGCAGCAGCATGATGTCCACCGGCTCGGAGGTCAGCTCGGCCGTTTCCACCGTCCGCGGGGTCTTGTCGTCGAAGACCGTGAAAGCTCCGGCCTCAAGATCGGTAATGGACTCTCCGGTACGCGGGTCGGTGACCGTCACCAGCAGCCGCGTCGCGGCGTGGGCGGCAGCCACCAGGAGCAGCGTTACGCAAATGGCAATCCGCGCACCGGGTGCGCCTCGCCTGGGCGATCTGGCAGAAATTAGCATGGCGACCGGCATAACTGGCAAAATTTTCATGGTTTCGTCAACTTAGGGGTTACACGGAAAGGCGCCTGTGTTTTGGCCGTCGCATTGCTACACGGTTCCATCACACCATGCAACGTCCGGGGCGCGCTGTCGAGCTGTTGCTGGTGCAGGACTACCCCACGGACGGACGGCTGACTCGGGAGGCGCTTGCACTGGGAACGGTGGCCAGCCACGTGAGTGTGGCCCCGGGCGTCGTCGAGGCCATGCAGTTCCTGCGCCAGGAACCGCCGCAGTTCGCGAGCGCACCGCGACCGGACCTCATCCTGCTTGACCTCAGTCTCCCCCGCAGGGACAGCCACGCTCTGCTGGAGGAAATCAAGGGCGATCCGGGCCTCCGCCGCATTCCGGTGATGGTGCTGAGCGGTTCCGAATCGGCGGATGACCTCCAGCACGTTTACAGCCTGCATGCAAACTGTTATATCCGAAAACCGGAAGGTCTGGCGGAGTTTGTCGAGGTGGTTCGGTCCATCGAGCAATTCTGGTTTGGGATTGTGACGCTGCCCGGACGGTGAGGCAATGCCACCGCGAGCCGTCGCAGGCACAAGGCAGGCGAAAACGCCTGCTCCACGCCGGCAGATGGATGGTCTGCAGTCCTTGTGGAGCAGGCCTTTGGCCTGCGGGGGTTCTGCCACGGCTACCGCAGCAGGTCTTCCAGCCGGATCTTCGTGTCGGTTTTCGAATCGCGATATTTGACGATCACCGGCGTGTACAGCGAGAGGCCCCAGTCCTTGCCCACACCGTGCGTGATGGCGCGCGCGCCCGCCACCACCACCGCCTCCCCGGGGATCACCAGCGGCTCGCCGTCGGTAGCCGAGTGGACGCAGCCGCGAACCACGTCGTAGACGGGCGTGGAGCGGTTGAGGATGGTCCCCGTGCCCAGCACGGCGCGGCGCTTCACCACGGTGCCTTCATACACCCCACAGTTGCCGCCCACCAGCACGTCGTCCTCGACGATCACCGGGAGCGCGCCCACGGGCTCCAGCACACCGCCGATCTGCGAACCGGCCGAGATATGGCAGTTCGACCCAATCTGCGCGCAACTGCCCACCAGCGCGTGCGAATCCACCATGGCGCCGTCGCCCACCCAGGCGCCCACGTTGATGTACATGGGCGGCATGCAGGTGACGCCGCGCCCAATGTAGCAGCCGTCGCGAATGCTGGAGCCGCCGGGAACGATGCGCACGCCGCTCGATGGCGTAAGCTGCTTCACCGGCCACGTGGACTTGTCGAAGAACGGCTGGCGAGCCGGGTCCACGGACATGTCCACGACGGCACCCATGCGGAAACCCAGCAGGATGCCCTTCTTCACCCAGGCATTTACGCGCCAACCGCTGGCGGCCGAAGCGTCCGCCTCGGCGGCGCGCACACGGCCTTCGTTCAACGCCTGCCGGAAGCGCTGGAACAGGCCGAAATGTTCGTCGGTGTACGACGCGGGCGGCGAATCGAATAGGTTTTCGATCTCAGCCTGCATGCACGCTCCGCGCGGAGAGCAGGCCCAGGCCGTCCAGCACCTTCTCGATCCTCTGCTGGCTGGCGGGCGAAGGCGGCGCCAGCGGCAACCGCCACACCGGCTCGAGCAGGCCCATGAGGGCCATCGCGGCCTTCACTGGAATTGGGTTCGATTCGATAAAATTGACCTCCAGCAGCGGGAAGAAACGGCGCTGGATGCGGCGCGCCGCCTCGAAATCGCCGTTGAGCGCGCTGCGCACCAGTTGGGTCATTTCCGCTGGAATCTCGTTGGCGCTCACCGAAACCAGCCCGCGCCCTCCCAGAGCGATCACCGGCAGGGTGACCGCATCGTCGCCGCTGAGCACGAGAAAGCGTTCGGGCACGTGGTGCACCACCGCGGCGATCTGCGCAACATTGCCCGAGGCCTCCTTCACGCCCACGATGTTGTCGATTTCGGCGAGCCGCTTCAGCGTGAGCGGCTCCACGTTCACGCCGGTGCGGCCCTGCACGCTGTACACCACCACGGGCAGCGAGACGGCGGCGGCAATGGCTTTGTAGTGCTGGTACAAGCCTTCCTGCGTGGGCTTGTTGTAGTAGGGCGTCACCGAGAGGATGCCGTCGGCGCCCAGCTCTTCCATCTGCTTCGCCAGCTCGATCACCTCGGCGGTGTTGTAGCCGCCGGCGCCCGCCAGCACCGGGACCACGCCTTTTGCTTCTTCCAGCGTGATCTCCACCACCCGCAAATGCTCTTCCCGGGTGAGCGTGGGGTTTTCGCCGGTAGTGCCGCAGGGAACCAGAAAGTCGATTCCGCTCTCGATCTGGCGGCGCGCCAGCGCGCGCAACGTGTTCTCGTCCAGCGCGCCGTCGCGCGTGAAAGGGGTCACCAATGCCGTCCCGCATCCTTTGAACATGCCTTACCTCCCGAACAGAACCTCACTGAATTCGAACAGGCCTTTCCGGCCCATCACCCATTGTGCCGCCTTCAGCGCCCCGCGAGCGAAGCCCTCCCGGCTGCGCGCGGTATGCCGCAACGTGATGGTGTCGGCCGCCGAATCGAACCCGATTTCGTGCGTGCCGGGGTGTGCGCCGGCACGGTTTGAGCTGACGTTGATGGCGCGCTCATAGCCGGCCCGCTTCATGGTCTCCACCAGCTTGAGCATGGTGCCCGACGGCGCGTCCTTCTTGGTGTGGTGATGGATCTCCCAGCCCCACGCCCCGTAGTCTTTCTCGCCGGCGAGCAGGCGCGCCGCTTCCGACACCAGCCGCGCGAACACGTTCACGCCGATCGAGTAGTTGGGGCTCCATACGGCGGCCGAGTTGTGAAACTCGACGATCTCGCGCAGCCGGTCGAGATGCTCCAGCCATCCGGTGGTCCCGATCACCACCGGGATGCCGCGCACGGCCAGCATCTCCACGTTGATCAGCACTGCGCCGGGGGCGGAGAATTCCAGCGCC
>CAYVPZ010000183.1:0-8193 GCA_964453955.1 uncultured Solibacteraceae bacterium
CGAGGAGTTCTCCGGCGGCTGGCAGATGCGCATCGCGCTGGCCAAACTGCTGCTGGAGAAGCCCAATCTCCTGCTCCTCGACGAGCCCACCAACCACCTCGACCTCGAAGCCAGGAACTGGATGGAGAGCTATCTCACCTCCTACCCCAACGCCTTCGTGCTGATCTCGCACGACCGCTATTTTCTGGACGTCACCGTCGAGAAAATCGTCGAGATCTGGAACCGCGCCGTCCACTTCTATCCCGGCAACTACGAGAAGTTTCTGGCCCGCAAGGCCGAACGGCTGGCGCAACTGGAGGCCGCGCACCGCAACCAGCAGGAACGCATCCAGCAACTGGAGGCCTTCATCAGCCGCTTCCGCTATCAGGCCACTAAAGCAAAGCAGGTGCAGAGCCGCATCAAGGAGCTGGAGAAGATTGAGCGCATCGAGCTGCCGCCGGAGGAGAAGACCATCCATTTCACCTTCCCGCAGCCGAAACCGAGCGGCCGCATCGTCGCCGAATTCCACAACGTTTCGAAAAGCTATGGCGACAAGCACGTATTCAGCGGCGTCGATTTCCTGATCGAGCGCGGGGACCGCGTGGCGCTCGTGGGCGTGAACGGCGCCGGCAAATCCACCCTGATCAAGCTACTGGCCGGAACCGAGCCGCTCACCTCGGGCACCTACAAGCTGGGTCACAACACCGAGCCCGACTACTTCGCGCAGGATCAGTACAAGGAGCTCGACCCCGCTTCGCGCATTCTCGACGACCTCGGCACCGTGAACAGCCGCTCCACGCAAACCGAGCTGCGCAGTTTGCTGGGCTGTTTCCTGTTCAGCGAGGACGACGTGTTCAAGCCCATCGGCGTGCTCTCGGGCGGCGAGCGGAACCGCTACGCGCTGGCGCGGATGCTGCTGCAGCCGTCCAATTTCCTGCTGCTCGACGAGCCCACCAATCACCTGGACATGCGCGCCAAGGACGTGCTGCTGGAGTCGCTGGAGAAGTTCACCGGCACGGTGGTGTTCGTCTCGCACGACCGCTACTTCATCGACAAGCTGGCCACGCGCGTCTTCGAAATCGGCGAGGGCGAGGCGCGTGTGTTTCCGGGCAACTACGAGGACTACCTGTGGCGCAAGCAGGGCGGCACGGTGGATCTGGGCGGGCTGGTGACGGCCGAGGCAGCGCCCGAGCCGGTGGACGCGGGCGAAAAACCGAAGCGGCTGAACCCGCTGAAGGTCCGTCAAATGGAGGATCGCGCGAGCCAGATCGAACGGGAAGTGGCCGGCAAGGAGGCGGAGATCGCCACGGTGGAACAGGAACTGGGGCACTTCGTGAGCGTGGAGGAAACAGTCCGCCTGTCCAGGCTAATCGAGCAGCGCCGCGCGGAGATCGCCGCGCTCATGGCCGAGTGGGAGGAACTGAGCGCGGCGATCGAGACCAGCCGGTAGGCGGAGTGACACGCGGCGCCAGCCGCGTTCGCCGCAGGAAGGCTCACCCATGATACGCGGCGTAGCCGTTCTTCACGCTGTCCATGATGGGACGACAAAACGGGATGCCGCAGGCCCTGCATTACGAGGACCCTGTTTCCGTCCCAAAGCTTACGGGTTTTGAGACGGTGGACAAACAGTGCAAGCGAAGGTAATATTTTTTGGTGAAACACGGCGAGCTCCGTTCCATCGCGCACAACCTGGCGGACTCGTTCGCCAGTGGAATAGGTCTTCCCATTGGCCACGATGCAACTGACGTTTTCGGAGAAGCCGAAAAGACCCCAGAGGGTTTCATAGCAGTCGATTTCCTTAACGGGAGTTTTGCAGCCGGATCTGGTTCGGCGCGGATCGAAGAGGCTGTCCGTCTGTATCGCGGTGTCCTTGAGAACGTCTGCACAAAGCACGGAGCTTCCGTTTCGTCTTTCCGAATGCTGACCGCGCGCTATTCCGCTGG
Source organism: uncultured Solibacteraceae bacterium (assembly GCA_964453955.1). GTDB lineage: Bacteria > Acidobacteriota > Terriglobia > Bryobacterales > Bryobacteraceae > CAWACP01. Next base: position 1,923 of record CAYVPZ010000183.1, read on the forward strand.
CCGCACAGGCGCACGAGTGATTGTGGAAATCGAGGACACCGACGGGCACCGCTCAGTAGATGAATATGTGAGCGCTCCGCTGCGGCATATCAAGACCGTCGATCATCTTGGTAGGGTGCGTACTCTACGTAAGCCTCGCCGGGGCTAGAGCTCGCATAATAAACGTCCGAGGGCGGACAGCTCCTGGCTGGAAACTCGAGCCTCCCGCACCACTATCGTCCTTGAGACATGACCAGCCGAAGAACGTGATTGATGCGTGTGAAATAGCCGGCGCCGTATTGCCGAAGCCATTCGAATACGTCCGCGTCAAGACGCACAGCCACCAGTTTCTTGGGCGGACGCCGGAACTGGGCGAGCTGCTTATCGGTGAGCGCCGGAATATCGGAATAGTCGATCTGAGAAACGTCGGCGTGCTTCTGCCTCCCTGCTACGCCGTCCAGCGCCGCCTTCTGGCGCTTAGTCAGGGGCTTGCTCCAGGCAGATTCGGCGCTCACGCGGATCTGCTTCCCGGGCCGAGACGATGCGGATAACTTCTTCGCCATTGGGGTCCTCCTCGCGGTGCACAGCACGATGATGCCAACGTGCTTCTTCTGGTTTGACCGGTCCTTTTCCTCGTCACGGGAATCGCCCGCCCGGGTCAGCGCACCTGCAACTCTTCGACGCGCTGACGGCGCACCTTGATCTTGCTCGCGCCCTTGCGGGCTTCCGCGAGGTCCCAGGCAAGCTGCATGCGCAGCCACGTCTCCTCCGTGCTGCCAAACGCCTTGGTAAGGCGGATCGCCATTTCCGGGCTGATGCCGGACTTGCCGCTGACGACATTATTGAGAGCCTGCCGGGTGACGCCGAGAATCTTTGCTCCTTCGGCAATCGACAACCCCAAAGGCTCAAGGCAATCATGCCGGACGATGCGACCGGGATGCACGGGGTTCTTCATGGGCATGGCAGCTTCTCCTTCGTCTAGTGGTAGTCGATCAGCTCAACGTCAAAGGCGTCCGTTCCTTCGAAACGGAACATGATGCGCCAATTGGCCCGCACAGTCACGGACCATAATCCCTCCAGGTCGCCTTTCAACCGGTGAAGCCGATAGCGCGGTACATCCAGAGCTTGCGGCGTGGTGGCCGCGTCGAGAACCGTCAGTATCCGTTCGACCGTCTCCGCCAGGTCAGGCCGTATCCCGCTCCGAAACGCCGATCGAGGTGCTGTGCGACAAGTGAGAAGAATGTGGAGCAGGCCTTCGGCCTGCATTCTGAGGCCGTCCCGTTCGCTTGCATCCGTCCAGGCAGGCCGAAAGGCCTGCTCCACACGGCGCCCCTATGTCGTCGCTTCCCCGGGCTGCGCGGGCTTGGCATCCTCGTCGGACGGGGGCGCCTTCTCGATGAGCTTATAGCCGTCCCGCGTGAACAGAACGTCGCGCACCTCGCCCTTCTTGCCGAGGCTCCCGATCTGCCGGCCGTTCCATTCGATCAGGATGCCGCCGGCGTTGCCAATCAGCACGCGCGTGTTCTCTTTCCCCGCCACCACGCGGCTCTGCTGCCCCTTGATGACACCAGCAAAGACGCTTCGCCCGTCGGCGATGACGCGCACCCAGGTATCTTCGGTGGCCGCCAGGGTGAGGCGGACGCCATCGCCCGCGTCCACCGCCGGCGCCGCTTGCGGGACCGCCTGCGCCTGCGCGGAAGGCCTGACCGCCGCTGCCGGCTGCGTCGCGCTCGGCGAGGGCAGCTCGGTGACTGTCGAAACCTGCGGGTTCACCGGCCGCGACTCCACCATGGTTGCGCGCACCCGTCCCGCCGCCGGCCGGCCATCGCCGCGGCTCATGTCGTTGGCCCGGACGTTGTTCTCAATCCGGTGCCACCACGAATAGAGAACGCTGCACCCGATCATCACCACCAGCAGAAACCCAAGGGACGGCAACACCCGCATGGCGGCAATCGAGGAACCGCGCCTGCCCATGGGCGGAATGCGGCGCAGCATGGACTCCTGGCGCGGCAAAGGCGCGGGCAGCGGCGCTTCCTCAATCTGCATGGCGGCGAGCGCCGCCTCGATCTCGTCCGCGTTCAGGCCCAGCGCGTCCGCGTACTGGCGCATGAAGCTCTTATAGAAGAATCCGCCCGGCAGGCTCTTCCAGTCGTCCGCCTCCATGGCCTCCAGGTACTTCCGGTTTACCTTAATGCGGGCAGCAACTTCCGCCAGATCGAGGCCCTGTTGGGACCGGGCGAGGCGAAGAATGGTGCCGGGTGAGGTCATGTGCGGCGCGGTGGCACACTTTCTCTGGGTATAATACAACAGTCGGTGAAAACATACCGGAATGGGGCCATTTCGGTGGTGGTGGTCAACTGGAACCGTTGTGCCCTGCTGCGTGGCTGCCTGCAGTCGCTGATGGCCCAGCAGATCGATCGCGACGTGGAGATCGTCGTGGTGGATAATGGTTCGGTGGATGGCTCGGCCGCCATGGTCGAGAACGAGTTTCGGAACGCCGGCCGCTTTGGCCTGCGTCTGATCCGGAACGACGGAAATCGCGGCTTCTGCGCCGCCAACAACCAGGCATTCGCGGTGAGCCGGTCCGAGTTCGTGGCCTTGCTCAACAACGATGCCGAGGCCGGACCAGGCTGGCTGGCCGGTCTGCTGGAAGCGTTCGAAGGACGGTCCGATGTTGGCATGGCTGCCTCGCGCATCCTCGTATATGAGGACCCGGGGCGCATTGACAAAGCCGGCCATCTCATGTATCTCGACGGTCAGAACCGGGGCCGCGGCTCCGGCGCGCTGGATAACGGACAGTATGATCGCGTGGAAGAAGTGCTCTGGCCCGATGGTTGCGCTGCGATGTACCGGCGCTCCATGCTCGACCAGATCGGCGGTTTCGACGAGGACTTCTTCGCCTATGCGGACGATGCCGAGCTGGGCCTGCGCGCGCGCATCGCGGGCTGGACGTGCCTGTACATGCCGGCGGCGGTGGTGCGCCACCGGCGCGGAGAAACCCTGGGCCTGCGCTCGCCGCGCCGGGTGGAACTCATCGAGCGCAACCGCGTCCTGCTGGCGGCCAAGCTGTTTCCGTGGAGTCTGCTGTGGCTAAACGGCGTGTTCTACATGACCAGACTGGCGGCGGGCCTGTGGGCCGCGCTCCGCGGACGCGGAGAAGTAGGCCGCTTTCCGGCAACGGAGCGGTGGAAGGTGGCAATGGCGCTGCTGCGGGGCGATATGCAGGCGATGCGCATGCTGCCGGCGACGCTGCGCAAACGGCGTCAGGTGAAAGCGATTCGCAAGCTCTCCCCGCGCGCCGTCCGCCAGCTTCTGTGGCGTCATCGAATCACCCTCGCCGAGTTGAGCGAGCAGGCGATCTGAGCGCCACACCGAGCGCCACGGTCCCGCCGAGCGCCCGGGGCTGCCCCGCCTGCGGCGATCCCGATTTCCGCATCCTGTTCCGCGCCACCGACCGCTTGTATCACACCACCACGAAGCAGTTCCACATTGTCGAGTGCAAGGGCTGCCGCCTGCTCCGTCTCGATCCCTGCCCCAGCGTGAAGGAGCTGCCCGGTTACTACCCGAAAAACTACTGGTTCGCGCCCGCCGAAGACGCCGCCAGCCGGATGGAGGAACGCTGGCGCCGTTTCGCGCTGCGCGATCACGTCAACTTCGTGGAACGGGCCATCCGCGATTCCGGCGAGCGCGGCCTGGTGCTGGACGTGGGCTGCGGCGGGGGATTGTTCCTGAACCTCATTCGCGAAGTCACCGGCCTGCCCGTGCTCGGACTCGACTATTCGCTGGACGCGGCGCGGGTGGCCTCCACCACCAATGCGGTGCCCGCCTTCTGCGGCACGCTCTGCCAGGTGCCGCTGCCCGCCGCCAGTTGCGCGGCCGTCACCATGTTCCACATTCTCGAACACCTGCACGACCCCGAGCCCTACGTCGAGCAGGCCCGCCAGCTTCTGCGGCCCGATGGACGGCTGATTGTACAGGTGCCCAACGCCGGCTGCTGGCAGTTTCTGTTGCTCGGAGAGAACTGGAACGGGATCGACGTTCCGCGCCATCTGATCGATTTCCGCCAGGACGACCTGATCAATCTGCTGGACCATTGCGGGTTCGAGGTTCTGCGCATCAAGCATTTCTCGCTCCGCGACAATCCGGCCGGGCTGGCCAGCAGCCTGGCGCCCTCGCTCGATCCCATGGCCCGCCGGGTTCGCCACGTGCCGGAGAGCCCGCGGCGGCGTGTTTTCCGGGATCTCCTTTACTTCGGCCTGCTCTGCCTCGCGCTGCCGTTCACCATGGTGGAAGCGGCCTGCCGCGCCGGCTCCACCCTGATGGTGGAGGCGCGCATCCGCAAGTGATCTATCGAACTCTGGAGCGCCGCCTCCCTGCCCCGCTGCGCCGCTATCTGCTGTTTTTCGAGACGGAGATCGAGCGCGCGGTGGGCGCTTTCGCCGCCGCGCTTCCGCCCGGCGCGCGGGTGCTCGATGCGGGCGCGGGCGAATGCCAGTACGCCAGCCATTTCGCCGGGCATCGCTACGCCGCGGTGGATCTTGGCATCGGCGACGCGGCCTGGAATTATCGCGCGCTGGACGCCATCGCCGATCTCACCGCGCTCCCGTTTCGCGACGGCAGCTTCGACGCCTGCGTCAACATCGTCACGCTCGAGCACGTGCGGGAGCCGGCCGCCGCGCTGGCCGAGATGGCGCGCGTGCTGAAGCCGGGGGGCCATCTGCTGTTGATCGTGCCCCACGAGTGGGAAGTGCACCAGGCGCCGCACGACTATTTCCGCTACACGCGTTACGGCGCGGCCTGGCTGCTGGAGCGCGCTGGCTTCACGGGCGCGGAGATCCGGCCGGTGGGCGGGTGGTTTCGTCTGATTTCGCGGCGTCTGCTCAACGGGCTGCAGTTTTTTCCCGGTCCACTCATTGTTGTCGCCGCGGTGTTCCTGGCGCCGCCCGCGCTGGTGCTGCCGCTGTTCGATTCGCTCGACCGCGACCGCAACTTTACACTGGGATATGTATGCACCGCCAGACGATCAGGTTAGCCGCCGCCGTCCTGCTGATTGTTCCCCTCGGCGCCTCCGATTTCAGCGGCGCGCGCGCGCTGGAGCAAACCCGGCGCGCCGTCTCCTTCGGCCCGCGGCCACCCGCTTCGGCGGCTCTGCGCAATCTTCGCGCGTATATCGAGACGCAGCTCCGCACCCTGCATTATCAGGTGACCGAGGACGCATTCCTCGCGCGCACGCCGGACGGGCCGGTGGAGATGAAGAACATCATCGCCCGCCTGCCCGGCAGATCCGCGGGCGCTCTGGTGGTCAGCGGCCACTACGACACCAAGAAGCAGCCGCGCTTCGTGGGGGCGAACGACGGCGGATCGTCCACCGGCTTTCTGCTCGAGCTGGCGCGCGCCGCCGCCGCGCGGAAGTGGTCGAGCGATGTCTATCTGGTCTGGTTCGATGGCGAAGAGGCCTTTCGCGAATGGTCCGATACGGACAGCGTGTACGGCAGCCGTCACCTGGCCGAGCGCTGGGCCCGGGATGGCACGCTGGCGCGGATCAAGGCGCTGATCAACGTGGACATGATCGGCGACCGCGATCTCGATATCGTGCGGGAAACGAACTCCTCGCCCGCGCTGTTGCAGACGGTGTGGAAGTGCGCGCACGACCTTGGCTATGGCCACTACTTCACCGATGCCGAGAGCCCCATCGAGGACGATCACACGCCCTTCCTCGCTCGCGGCGTGAACGCTCTCGACGTGATCGATTTCGACTACGGGCCCAACAACTCGTGGTGGCACACGCCCGAGGACACCATCGACAAGCTGAGCGCGCACAGCTTTCAGGTGGTGGGCGATGTGCTGATGGAGGCGCTGGCGCGGCTGGACTGAGGGTGCGGTTTCGGCCACGGCACCGGATGAAGGCAGCGGGAATCGATGTCCACAAGAGCATGCTGGCCGTGGTGGTCACCGAAGGGGGCGGGGAGGGTGAACCTGATTTCGAGCGGCGGAAGTTTGGCACTGTGGCGAGCCAGCTAAGGGAACCGGCGGACTGGCTGGCCGCCGCGGGGGTGCGTGAGGTGGTGATGGAATCCACGGCGCAGTACGGGAAGCCGGTGTGGCATCAATTGGAGGGGCACTTCCGGTTGTATCTGGCGCAGGCGCAGTCCAATCGTTCACCGCGTTTTCGACGGTGCGGCCGATTTTCAATCGGCCCTCGCGTGCCGCTGCACGACCCATTGACGTCCCTGCGCCAGGCCGTGGAGGTGTGCACGGTGTAGGACAGTGGGGCAGGATTGCATCCTGCGGC
>CAYVPZ010000184.1:0-6263 GCA_964453955.1 uncultured Solibacteraceae bacterium
TTGGGGCGGCTGGTGGGATTCGAACCCACGACATCCAGAACCACAATCTGGCGCTACTACCAACTGAGCTACAGCCGCCGCAGGGACAAACCCATTCTAACAAATCACTTGCGCACTCTCACGCCTTCTTCTGCAGGGGCGGCCACTGGCCGAATACTTCATACAGCACGGTCACCGAAGGCCGCTCCAGCCGGCGAGCCCGCTGGTACGCAAACGCCACCTTCGCGTGGGCTGCCCGCACCTTCGACGGCTCCAGACCAAGACTGGCGGCCAACGCCACGTTGCCGGCCGCTCCGCCATCCGGCGCCGCGGCGAGCAGTTCGGTGAGATTGTCCAGGGTGGTCTTGAGATGCCTTTCGCACTTGGAAAGGTCGGCTTCATCGTCGCTCTTCAGCACTTCGATGGCCGCCCGCAGATGGTCCGATACGGCTTGTATACGGTCCGGGCTGTCACTCATGGCACAAGCTTATCCTTGTCGCGGTCGCTTTACAATCCCGTGACGTGCCGCGGATTGGACCGACCGGGCCGGCAGCCCTAAAGTGGTGGCCTCCCAGCCGCCGATACACCGACAGAGGCTCTAAATGGCATCACCGGAGCGACGCCGGCGAAATCGCGCTGTGCGGCACGCGGCGCAACCGCTCAAGATCACGCTGACACGCCCGGATGGAGGAGTGGACGAGATCCCGGCCCGGCTGGTGGATTCCTCCGAGAACGGCATTGGCATCGAGACCTCGGTCCCGCTGGCCGTTGGCAGCTCCGTGCGCGTCGCTTCTCCCGAAGGCATCGAGGGCCGCATTGGCGCACACAAAGCCTATGTGCGCAGGAGCGACCGTGTCCGCGGCGGCGCCTTCCAATCCGGACTCGAGTTCGACGACTTCATACAACAGGAACCAAAGCAGGAGAAGGAAGCGCCCCCTGAGAAGGACCCGAATCCACCCGACTGTTACGAGATCCTGCAACTCAGCCCCAAAGCCGACCCGGATACCATCCATCGGGTCTTCCGCGCGCTGGCGCAGCGCTACCACCCGGACAACCGGGAGAGCGGGAACGAGGAGAGCTTCAAACAAGTGCTGGCCGCCTACGAGGTGCTCAGCGACCCGGAGCGGCGCGCGGCCTTCGACGCCCGTCGGATTCAAACCAACAAGATCCGCTGGCGCATCTTCAACCAGCCGGAAGCCGCCGTGGGGGTGGAAGCGGAAAAGCGCAAGCGCCAGGGCATTCTCTCGCTCCTGTACGCGAAGAGGCTCGCCGAACCCGGCCAGCCGTTCATGGGCCCGCCGGAGTTCGAGGAATTACTGGGTTGTCCGCGCGAACATCTCGAGTTCACTCTCTGGTATTTGAAAGACAGCGGGCTGGTATCGCGCCAGGATAATGGACGGTATGGAATCACCGTGAAGGGTGTGGATCACGCCGAACAAAGTGGCTTGTGGCGGCCATCCGGCGTGAAAATGCTGCCGTCGCCCGAACCGGTTACGGCGCGGTGATGGCCCGCGCGTTGCAGTATTTCTCTTCCAGTTTCGCGATTTTGGCCAGACGGCGTACGTGCCGTTCTTCGCCGCTGAACTGGGCCGCAAGGAAGATGCGCACCAGATCCTTGGCCAGCTCCACGCCGATACTGCGCTCGCCGAGCAGCATGACGTTCATGTTGTCGTGCTCCACGCCCTGGTGCGCCGAATAGCATTCGGCACAGAGGCCCGCCCGGATCCCCGGAATCTTGTTCGCGGCCACGGACACGCCCACGCCGCTGCCGCAAATGAGAATCCCGCGGTCCTCCCCCCCGGCAAGCAGCTCGAGACACAGCTTCTCCGCGATATCCGGGTAATCGGAAGGGGTGCGGTCAAACACGCCCACGTCGCGGACCGTGTGGCCAAGGTTCTCCACAAAGGGAAGCAGGATCTGTTTCAGGTCGAAGCCGGCGTGGTCGGAGCCGAGGAGAATGTTCACGTTCCTCAACATAACACACGGATTTCGGGGAACCGGATGGATGAACGTCAGTGCTCCGGATGGAAGTGTTCGCCGGGGTCGAGCGCCGCGCGAAGATCGGTCGCGAAGGCGCGGATTTCGTCCACCTGGGCCGCTGCCGCCGCGTGTTCGAATCCTCTGCCCACGAACCAGCCGTCGTTGCCCCGCCAGACCAGCGCGGCGAATCCTTTTTCCGTCATCAAACCCGGCGCGCCGATGTGCCCGAAACCCTCACCGGTCCGCTGCACCAGACAAACGAACCCGTTGCGCGCGAACACGAAGTGACTGTCGACGCCGGCGGGCAACACCTCGATGCCCGCCGCGGCCACCCGTTCGAGAGCGCGGGCGGTCTGGTCCGTCACATCTTATAGCGGCCGAGATCCTCGTCGTTGAGGTTCTCGAGGTACCGCCGCAGCTCCTCGTTGCTGTTCAGCTTCTCGGAGACGGCGCTGGAGGCTTTCGAACTCTTCAGCACGGAGTCGTCCACGTAAATGGGGCAATCGAGGCGCAGCGCCAGCGCGAGGGCGTCGCTGGGGCGCGAATCCACGCTGATCAGCTCGCCGTTTTTTTCCAGCCAGATGACCGCGTAAAACGTGTCGTCCTTCAACTCGCTCACCACCACCTTGCGCATGCCCGTCTCCAGACCGTGCAGCAGCGTGCGAATCAGATCGTGGGTCATCGGGCGGGGCGTGGAGACTTTCTCGATTTCGAGCGCGATGGCGTTGGCCTCGTAAATGCCCACCCAGATGGGCAGCACCGAGTTGCCGCCCACGTCCTTCAAAACGACGATGGGCATGTTGGTAACCGGGTCCATCATCAGACCCCGTATTTTCATCTCGACTTCCATGGATTCCCCTTTCCCAGGACCATTCTCCCCGCTGTTACCCCTCAGCGCGCGGTGTCTCTCACAGCACTGCCTCGCCCGCGAGCGAATTCGGGCCCGCGCGCGTCACTCGAACGGGCAGATAGCTGCCCAGCAGCGTCTGGCCGTTCGGCGCGGGCAGAAGAGCGTGCGTGAAGTTGAGCGTGCGGTTCTGCGACGTGCGCCCGATCCACTGCCCTGTGGCGTGATTATACCCCTCCGCCATGCTGTCTTCGACGGCCCCCACCAGCTCGGCATTCCGGCGCACCTGAATGGTCCGCTGCCGCTCCTGCAGAACGGTGAGCCGGCGGCCTTTCTCTTCCTCGCAGACCTGATCCGCCAGCGCCAGCGCAGCGGTGTTCGGGCGCCGCGAATATTTGAAACTGAACAGCGAATCGTAACCCACTTCATCCAGCAGGTCCAGCGTTTCCTGAAACTCCGCTTCCGTTTCGCCGGGAAAGCCGACGATAATATCCGTGGTAATGGCGATGTTGCGCCGGGCGCTCTTCATCCACTCGATGCGCCGCATGTACTGATCGCGCGTGTACAGCCGCTGCATGCGCCCCAGCACCGCCGTCGAGCCCGACTGCACGGGCAGGTGCACGTGATTGCACAACACCGGGTTGTCGTCGATGGCGTCGATGATTTCCTTCACGAAATCGCGCGGGTGCGAGGTGGTGAAGCGCACCCGGCGGATGCCGTCGATCTCGCCCACCGCCCGCAGCAGCAGCGAGAAATCCCAGCCGCGCTCGGACGGATCGCGATAGCTGTTGACGTTCTGCCCGAGCAACTGGATTTCCGTGTAACCCGAGGCCGCCAGCGTGCGCGCTTCCCCGAGCACGCTCTCGCTGGTGCGGCTGCGCTCCGGCCCGCGCGTAAAGGGCACCACGCAGTAGGCGCACGATTTGTCGCAGCCTTCGATGATGGTTATGTAGGCGCGGTGCGGGTTATCGCGGCGCGTGTACGGCGTGTCGAACGTGGCGTCGGTGTCCAGGCTCAGCCCGGTCACGCGGCGGTTGCCGCTTTCCAGTTGCACCAGCATTTCGGGCAGTTTCGTGTAGCTGGCCGAACCGGCCACCAGCGACACGTGCGGCGCCCGCTCGAAAATGCGCTCGCCTTCCTGCTGCGCCACGCAGCCGAGCACGCCAAAAACCTTACCCTTCCCGTCGCGCTTGAACTGCTGCAGCCGGTGGAAGACTTTCTGCTCGGCCTTGTCGCGGATGCTGCAGGTGTTGTAGAGAACCAGCTCGGCCTCCTCGGGCGTCTCCACCTGGTTGTAGCCTTCCTGGAGCAGCGTGCCGATGACCTTTTCCGAGTCGTGCACGTTCATCTGGCAGCCGAAGGTTTCGATGTAGAACGTCTTCATGGGCGGGACCGCAGCTACCTATCAGAATAGCGTGGCCGGTGGGCGTCCGGTGGGTGGCCGCCGCCGCACAATTATTTATCTTTCAGAATCGAGAACGCTGGACCCCTCCCGCGCTCCGCCACGTCTCTCGTAATGGAAGGACGGAGGGGACCTTCGGTTATGTTCCAGAGATTCGCATCCACCGCGTTCATCGCCGTGCTGCTCACGGCGCTGACGCCGGCAGTCGGATTGGCCCGGGATCACGGCGGAGCCGGGCGCAGTGGTGGTCACAGCTATTCGGGCGCGAGCCGCGGCTCCGCCCCACGCGGCTCTTACGGCGGAGGCCGCTATTCCGGCGGGCAGAACCTCGTGAGCCCCCGCGGATACTCGGGTGGGCGCGGCTACTACGGTGGCGGTTACGCCGCGCCGCGTTACTACGGGCGTCCCGGCTATGGCTATGGCGGGTATTACAATGGCGGCCTTTACCTGGGCCTGGGTTATGGCGCTCCTTATGGGTATGCTTACGGTCCCGGGTACTATTACGGACCGCCGGCCTGCCCCAGCGGCGCATACGATCGGTATGGCAACTGGATCCCTAATCCCAACTGCTCCGCCTACGGACAACAATATCCGCCGCCGCCGCAGAACTACGCTCCCAACCAGCAGTATCAGCCGCCGCCGCAGAACTATGCTCCCAACCAGCAGTATCAGCAGCCGCAGCAATACTACAACCAGAATCAGCCGCAGGGTCCGCCGCCCCAGCAGGGCTACGATCCCAATCAGTAACCCGAGGCGGCCGCCGTGCCCCGATTGCATTAAGCCGCTTGAATGGGCTCACGCCGGCACGCGATGAGCCCGCCCCCTCAATACCGCGCCGCCGGCCGCTGCATCACCGCCACGCCGCCCTGCGATCGACGAGTCCGTGGCGTCGCGAGAGGTGGTACGCGGGATGATTGGGTTCTTGCGGGCCAGGCTGGGGGCACGGTGGAACGCGCGGGATGCGTGATCAGATGGCCGCGGCTGCCGTGAGGACCGTCAAACCCTCGATCGCCTCATAATCCGCCGCATTGTGGGTGACCAGCGGAATTCCCAACTGCATCGCCGCGGCCCCAATCCAGGCGTCCGCGAACGTAATCGGTCTCCCTTTCCTCTCGCCGCCGGTCTTGATCCGGGCCCACAACCGTGCCGTCTCGGCGTCTGGCAACAGCGGCGTGAATCGGCCGAGGAATCGGCGCATCAGTTCGCGCCGGGCGAGTCCCCAATTCTTCGACTCCATGCCGTACTCGATTTCCGCGAGGGTGACGAGTGAGAACGCCAGCGCCCTCCCGGCAAGAATGGATTGATATGCGGGAGCCAGAGGATGAGATTTGAACAGGAACGAAATGACGTCGGTGTCCACAACCGCTGGAGTTGTGGAGGTCATCAGAAGCGCGGATATGGGGAGTTTTCTTTGCGCAGTGCCCGGATCAAAGTTGCGAACTCCTCCGCGCCCTCCGGATCGTTCTCAGTGTCCGCGCGCAGATCATCGATGCTGACAGGCGGCCTGAGGAGGACGGCCTGCAAACGGTCCCCGCCGGTCTGGGTTGCTTCGGTCTCCTGAGGCATCTTGCTTCCAGTCTAGCGCCTCCGGCCGAGCGCCACAGCCCGGCGGACCCTGCATCCTCACCGATCACCTCATTCGCGTGGTGCAGGCCGGCGCGCCGTATCCGGAGTGAACGCGAGCGACCCGCTACTATGTGGCCGGCACACCGCACCCTCTGACGCCGTCCCCTTTTGGCGTCACCAACACCACATAGGTACTCTAAGGTACTTTCGGTCAATCGCCTTGTGATATTATCTCTATAGTTGCCGTCTTTATGAGATCTTCTGAGGCATTTGTATGAAATGTTTCGATGTCGTACTAAAAGTACTCGATGCGACCTATGCTGAGATTCCAGGAACGGAGGCTCAGCGCGACGCTGCGATAGCCAAAGCGCTGACAGTGATGTCGGATCGATATAAGAACCGATTGTTGACCTGCGGCGGCCCCGATTTCGGCGATCCGGTCACACGGTTCGCGTATGTGTTCCGGTACGTGCCGGCGCATTCGCACTG
>CAYVPZ010000184.1:6363-8186 GCA_964453955.1 uncultured Solibacteraceae bacterium
ACCTGGTCCGCGCCTGTGCAAGCATTGTTCAAAGCTCCGCGACTTCGAATGAGCTGCTTGGGCGGAGGCCCGGGCAGCGATTTGGTCGGCGCGTTGAAATATATGGCCGAGGCGCAAGTTGCTCCGGCTCTATTCTGCGAGATTGTCGACGGCTGCGTGCAATGGAAGCGCACGTGGTCGGACCTGGCCTTCAGCCTGGACCTGAAGACTCCTGTACATACCGCTTACGTTATTCACGACGTGGCGGACAAGAAGACCTGGGATTCACCTTGCAGCTTTGAGAAAGCGGACCTTTTCACGATCAACTTTTTCGCCTCGGAGGTCACCAGTCTCCGCCAACCTGCCAAGGACTATTTCAAGTTCGCTTTCGACAGGGCGAAAACAAATGCCTTCGTATTGCTGAACGACAACAACGATACCCGCTTCTATCAGTGGGTCGATGCGGTCGCTAAGGCAGCGGGGTTCGATCAGTTGCTAGCTGAGGACGGCCAGAGGAAGATTTATGATGTAGAGGAGCGCCGGAGCGCCGTCGGGAAATGTGCGGAGAAGTTTAAGGGCTCTTCGAAGCTGACAGGGCAGCTCGCGTGGCGGGTGCTCCGAAAACGTTGAAGTCGATCCGCCTATGATCATTTCGGCCAGCTACAAGACAGATATCCCCACGTTCTACGGCGAATGGTTCATGAACCGCTTGCGGGCGGGATACTGCAAGATGGTCAACCCATACAATCGGCACGTCTACCGAGTTTCACTCGACCGGGCCGACGTTGAGGGATTCGTCTTCTGGTCAAAGAACGTCGGTCCCTTCGTTCGCCACCTTGATGAAGTCCGGAATTTGGGCTTTCCATTCGTGATTCAGCACACAATCAATGGCTACCCGCGCGCGCTCGAAACCTCCGTGGTTGATGGAGAGCGGTCAATCAAGAATGCGACGACAATCAGAGACCGGTTTGGAGCTCGCGTGCTTGTCTGGCGCTACGACACCATCGTCTTCAGCTCATTGTCGCCGTATGGGTTTCATGTTGAGAATTTCGCCCGCCTCGCGGGTGCCCTCCGCGGGGCGACTGATGAGGTGGTTATCTCGTTCGCGCACGTCTATAGGAAAACGAAGCGGAACCTTGACGACGCCTCACGAGCTGTCGGATTCGACTGGTGGGATCCAAGCGACGAAGAAAAGCGCAGGCTCACGCTCCAATTGGCCGGCATCGCTCACGGAAATGGGATGCAACTCAGCGTCTGTTCGCAGCCGAGCCTGATCGTCCCGGGGGCGACGGAAGGCCGCTGTGTCGATGCCCGCCGCCTTGAGGAAATTGCCGGAAGCAGGTTTGCGACTCCATTGAAGGGCAATCGGAAGGAATGCGGTTGCTTCGAATCTCGCGACATCGGCGAATATTACACCTGTCCGCACGGCTGCGTCTACTGTTATGCCGTGCAGAACCGTGCCGTCGCACTCGAAAGATACCACCAGCACGACCCCACGTCTGAATTCCTGTTTGAGCCTACTGGGCCGGTGAACGCTGACTCTGGGCTCGACGATGCGGAAGAAAGGCAGAGGGAGCAGCTCCCGTTATTTCCTGGCAGGTGATAGCGCCAGCGCGTCGGGCTGCTAGGTGCCCCGCCTCCTCAATCCGAGATAGCCCGCAAATACCGCGCCGCCGAGCGGTGCACCGCCGCCATGCCGTCCTCCGCGATGGTCATGTGCCGGAACGCCCCGTAAATCCGGTCGAATGCGAACGGCTCCACCGCCGCCACAATCCGCCGCACCGCCGTTGCGTTCAGCGGGATGTAGTTCGGATAGCTGTACATGAAGCTCACCGAGCGGCGGT
>CAYVPZ010000185.1:0-8181 GCA_964453955.1 uncultured Solibacteraceae bacterium
GTGGCCAACGCGGCCATCGTGCCGGCGGGGACGGGCGGGGCGGTGAGCGTGTACACGTACAGCGCCACGGATCTGGTAATCGACTGCAACGGGTACCTCGCGCCACCGGGAACGGGAGGACTGTCACTGTACAACCTGACCCCCTGCCGGGTGCTGGATTCGCGGGTGCCCGCCCCGACGACGCCGCCGTTCACCGGAGAGAAGGACGTGAACGTGACCGGGAGCGGGTGCGGAGCGCCGGCCACGGCACAGGCTTATGTGTTCAACGCGACGGTGGCGCCGCCGGGACCGATGAACTATCTGACCCTGTGGCCACAGGGCGGCACGCAGCCGGTGGTGTCGACGCTGAATGCGCTGGACGGAGCCATCACCTCGAACATGGCCATCGTGCCCACGACCAACGGCTCCATCTCATCTTACGTGTACGTTCCCAGCACCACCTATCTGATATTGGATGTTTTCGGGTACTTCGCGCCGTGAGCTGAAGCCCTGACCCCATTTCAGACTGGCTGAAACGCCCCTATTGGCAATCCGGTCGGGCTGGCACGGGTTTAGGGCGTTAATGTCTAGGATTCTATCCGCAGTGCTCCGGCCACAAGTGCTCGGGCGTGAATGAGACCCTCCCGGAGCATTGCGGATAGAATGCGTTGAACTGAGCCGGACCGCACACTATGGGGATTGAATCGTTTTCGGTCTTCGGGACCTTGGGCGAGCAGGCTGCGGCAGGCGAGGAATAAGCCGCCGATCACCAGCGGTGGCGACGTGTAGTTCGATTCGGGCGGGGCGCTCGGTGACGTGTTGGTGCCTGGAAAAGGGCTTTGGGCGCAGTTCTCGCTCAGCCTGAATGAAGGCTGTTGGGGGACAGGCGGCCTGTACTCCTGATCGAGGCCTTCTTCCGTCGATTTCCGCGTGTAGATCGCGCAACGGAGGCGAGAGGGCGATGGCTTTGGAACGTCCGGATTACTTTTCCGCACGGGGCCGCTCCTTCCGCTGCCCGCCTGCGGGACGCGTAAGCCCAAAGAATGCCAGGCCGTTTCAGCGTGTGCCCGTGACCGCCACGGCGATCGCGCTGAGCGAGGGATAGTGCCGGTTCTCATACCGGAATCCTCCCGCGAGGACCTCCACCAGAAGAGTCCGTCCTTTCCACTTCCGGCTGAGCAAAGTGCCCGGCAGGGGCAGGCGGCTATCCTGTTCCCGGCGACTCGGGTCCCCGCGCGTCGTCTGGACGCGCTCGCCGCCCACGCTAAAGAAGTCACGCGGTGCCACTGTTCGCAAGTCGACATCGCGTGCGATCTGGTGCGCCCGCCCGCGAGCCCGTGCGGAGAGATCTCCTTCGGCCAGGGCCTGCAGACGCCAGGCGATCCGCCGGAAGAGATGTTCCCGGTGCCGGGATCGCGTTTCTTCCTGAAATACGTCCCGGTACTTCTCGCGCAGAGCCGCCAGACTCGCTCTGCGCAGGTTCTCAATTTCCATCAATACCGCATTGTCCATGTTCGTTTCCCCTCCGTGGCCGTCAACCACAGTCACATGAACGCTCTTTGCCGCCCCACAGGCAAGGGCAATCCGAGCAAGGCCCGCAGCGGGACGGCGCGGATTAGCCTGGGGCGGCGTGGAGCTTTACCGGAAACGCGACCACGCCGAACGCGATGTGACCCTTCCAGATACTGTTCCCCACGGCTAGGCCTTCCCTCCGATGCTTTAAACGCGGGCGCCATCTTGGCGCCTGGTGGAAGTCACGGTGAGCCGCATCTTCTTCCCCAGGGTGCCGCTGATGAAACCGCGGACGCTGTGCGCCTGCCATGAGGTGGCTTGCATGACCTCAGCCAGCGTCGCGCCGCCCTTCCTTTCCAGCAGGGCCACGACGGCGGCGGCCTTGCTGCCCTCGCGGACACCATCAGGTTTCGGCCTGGCGGCTTTTCTGGGCGGCTTGACCTTTTTGGCAGGGGTCGTCTTCTTGGTCGACCTGGGCTTGGAGGGCGCAACACGGCGCGTCTGTTTCGCAGACGTGGCCTTCCCAGGGGCTTTCGGCTCGGGGTTTTCGCCCAGCTTTTGGATACGCACCCAGATGCGCGCGGCGGCCGTCCTGGTGCTCTTGCGCGACACCCGGCAGGCTGTTTCAGATTTCTACCAATCGCCCGGCCGGGCACGCGGCGGCCAGTTTCGCCAGTTGTTTCTGGCTGGTAAAGGGTTGGGAGCCGGCACCCACGGCTGCTTCGGCATGGTCCGGCGTCGGGAACGCGGTGATGTTGTTGTCGCTGTCGATTGTGAACGTCTTCATGTAAGTCCTCTCTTTCTAATGGCTTGCCGTTACGCTCACATTCATTGCTCTGTTCGCGGACACAAGCAAGCGAAATCTGCCTGGAAAACGGAAGGGTGCGATGGAAACACGATAGTGCTCAGCAGAAGGCTGGCCAACGCTGAGGGATATAGAGATCAGCGATTAAACACAACAGGCTCTTAGTTCGAATACAATTTGGGGAGCCAATTCCCAAAGTCTGCTGTTAGTCCTCCTATCCCATTGGTTCCATTGGTGGTTGTTTGGTTCGAGTGGCGGAGTTGTTCGAATGGTTCGAGCAGCGTTGTACGCAGTTCCCCGTTTTTCAAGCTGCTGTTTTGATGGTGAGCCGGAGGTGATCGGCATAGGGGCGGCGGTCACCCGCCGATTGCCCGGTCTGAAACCTGGGGACCACTATACACGGCAACTGGATGCCCGCAAGCCTCGCCTGAATGAACCGCCGCAGGAGATTATCACGCGACAGTGGTGTGCCACGTTCAGACGGGAACAACGGATCTCTGGCCAATAGAGGCGGGCGGCACCAGTCTCACCGTCTGCCGGAGGTCGGCTCGCCGACAGGAGGCGACCATTAGTGGACAGACTTTGTCTGAATCGGCCGGAGGCAAAGCAACTTATGACTGGCGCTTCGTTTGCAATCCCGTGGTGACAGATGCCGGATAAGATTCTTCAGAACGGACACGCGATCGGCGTTGTGCGACCAGTACGTTTAGTGAGGATACCGCGCAAACTCCCGGTTCCCACAGGGTTGCCGCGATCACCCGCGAGCACGGGACTCCGTCGTCGATGTGGGGAGGATTATTCACCGTCGCGTCGCGGCCAGACGGCGATTCGTCATCATGGAAAACAGGATACCGTCGTCTACGCATTGTCCGGCGCAGCTCTGATTCGCTGGGGGCGCCATGGGGAATTCTCGGCAACGGCTCAACCGGGCGATTTCGTCTGCGTCCCCGCGTATCTCCCTCACAAGGAGATCAACCTCCCAGAGGATGCGGAATTTACCCGGGTGGTGGTCAGAAACAAGCTACAATCTGTCGTCGTCAATTTGTCGGATCTATACTGGTCTGGCGGGCAGGCAACTGGAGGATTCTTCGTATGTCGGATCATTCAAATCTGACGATTCTCGGGAACACGCCAAAAGCAGTTTCGAGGCGCAGATTCATCCAGGGAGTCATCGGCGGGGGCGCGGCCGTATGCTCAGCCAGCTACCTGTTTCGCGGCTCCACCGTCCACGGTATCGGCGGATCCGGCGAGCGGCTCATTAGCCTAAACGTCAACGGGCAAGTTCGCCGGGCCGACGTAATGAAGCAGGAAACGCTGGCGTGGACCCTGCGCTACAAGCTGGGACTAACCGGAACGAAGCTGGGTTGCGACCGCGCCGAATGCGGGGCCTGTACGGTGCTGATCGATGACGTGCCGCATTACTCCTGCTCGGTGCTCACACACACGGTGCGGGGCCGGAACGTCGTGACGATCGAGGGGCTTGCGAACCCGGACGGAACTCTGCATCCCGTTCAGCAGGGCGTAATCGACGAGCAGGGATTCCAGTGCGCATTTTGTATGTCCGGGTTCATCATGGCCACGGTGGGATTCCTCAAAACCAATCCGAGCCCGAGCAGGTTGGAGTTGGCGCACGGTATTTCCGGGAACCTGTGCCGATGTCAGGACTACGACAAGATCCTCACCGCGATGATGCGCGGCGCCGAAAACATGAGGTCGAACCATGGCTGAAACGAACGACGAGCGTGTATACGGACCGCAATACAAGCTGATCGGCAAGAACTACGTGACTGCCGACCTGCTGGCCAAAGTCACGGGCCGGTCGAAATACGCCGAAGACTTCCGCGCCGAAGGCATGCTGTTCTGCAAGCTGTTGCTGAGCCCGCTGCCGCATGCGCGGGTGAAGCGCATCGACGCACGGGAAGCTCTGGCCATGCCCGGCGTCCGGGCGATTCTCACGGCGGACGACCTGCCGGCGCCGGCCGACACCCTCACCGATAACGGCACCGTGATTAAGGCGAGCAAGTGGGGCGAGCGCGGGCTCACCATGGAGCCGGTGTATCAGGGCGAGCCGATTCTCGCGGTGGCGGCCGTGGACGAGCTCACCGCGGCTGACGCGATCGAGAAAATTCACATCGATCTCGAGCCGCTGCCTTTCGTGGTCGATCCCCTCGATACGCTGCGGCCGAGTGGGCCGAACCCTCGAACGGACGGCAATATCTGGGCAACGCCGGCAGGCGGCGCCGCGCCCGCGGTGACTGAACTGAAGTGGACCGATGCGGACTTCGAGGAGGCGAACCACGGCCGATTGCCGATGGGCAAAACGCCGACTGAATGGTCGTATGGCGACGTCGAGGCGGGGTTCCGGAACGCCGCTCTGGTGCTCGACGAAACGTTCGTCACCCCAGACACCAGCCACCAGACATTGGAGCCGCGCAGTGCGATGGCGTTCTGGCAGAACGGCAAGGTCTACCTTCACTCCGGAACGCAGAGCACCGCCCAAACCCGGCCGGCGATCGCACGGTGGCTGAACATGGATCCGGGGAAAGTTGTCTTCATCAGTGAATACACCGGTGGCGGCTTCGGCAGCAAGATCACCGGCGGAGTCACCATGATCATCCCGGCGCTGCTCGCGAAAAAGGCCAATGCCCCCGTGATGATGCGCATCAGCCGCGAGGAGGAGACCTTCATCGGACGCGCGCGGCCCGGCTTCCAGGGCCGCATGAAGGTCGGATTCTCCAAAGAGGGCCGCATCCTCGCGCTCGACATGTTCGTGATTTCGGACAACGGCCCTTACGACGCGCAGGGCGACGTTCCGACATCGGGACGCATGGTTTCGCTGTTGTACCAGCCTCAAGCCATGCGCTGGCGCGGGGTGACCGTGCTGACGAACACACCGCCGCGCAGCGCGCAGAGCTCGCCTGGCGGGCTGCAGGGCATCACGATCATCGAACCCATCATCGCGAAGGCCGCCCGAAAGCTGGGCCTGGACCAGGTGGCGATCCGTTACATCAACTGCCCCGAAGGCAAAGCGCAGTACGGGCCTCTGGTAAAGGGCCAAATGCAGCACGCCACCAGCGCCTTTCTCAAGGAAGCGCTGCAACGTGGCGCCGAGAAATTCAACTGGCAGGGCAGAGTGGCGCGGAGCCCCAAAAGAATCGGCTCCAAAGTGCGTGGCGTTGGTGTGTCGCTGAGCTGCTATGTCGGGGGGACCATCGGGTTCGACGGGCTGCTGGTCATTACTCCCGACGGTCGTGTACGGTTCCAGTCGGGCATCGGAAATCTGGGAACCGAATCGATGATTGACGTACACCGCGCCGGCGCGGAAGTTCTGGGAGTGCCCTGGGAGAAGTGCGACGTGATCTGGGGTGACACGTCGAAAACCTTCCGTTCACGTGCGTATCGGGCGGCAGCCAGACTACGCACGCGATGACGAGAGCCGCTCACGCCGCGGCGATGGATGCCAAGCGGAAGCTCCAGGAGATCGCCGCGAAGACTCTGGGTGGCAGGCCCGAGGAGTACACGGTTGCGAACGAGCGAGTTTTCCGCAAGGGCTCCGCCGGTATGACGCTCGCGCAGGCGGCCAGGCGCGCGATCGAACTCGGCGGGAAGTACGATGGCCATGAAGCGCCGGACGATGTCAACAAAGTTACCAAAGCGTCCGTGGCGGCGCTGGCCGGGCAAGGGCTGTTGGCGGCCGCGAAGGACAGATACCCGCGCGATGGCATGACGCACTCCTACGTGGCAAGTTTCGCCGAAATCGAGGTGGATATCGAAACCGGCAAGTATTACGTCGTGGACTTTCTGGCGTACGCCGACGTCGGCACGGTGATCCATCCGCGAGCGCTCGGCGGACAGGTTCTGGGGCGGTCGACGCTCGGCATCGGCCACGCCATCGGACAGAAGTGGGTGTTCGATCCTCACTACGGCGTGATGGTCTCCAAGCGGTTCCACCACAGTAAGCCGCCCACCATTCTGGATGTGCCGGTGAACATGCAATGGGAGGCGCTGGACATTCCGGACCCGGAAACTCCCGTGGGCGCCCGCGGCGTCGGCGAGCCGCCCGTTGGGGGTGGCTGCGCGTCTATTCTCAATGCACTCTCGGACGCCCTGGGCGACGAGGTCTTTCAGCGCGCGCCGGTTAACGCCGACACGATTCTGACTTCGCTCGAAGCCGGGCGGCCGATGCAACATCCATTGATGGCGCACATTTAGTTCGAGAGGTCTTATGTCGGTAATACGAGACGTCATGCCCGCGTTCGACTTACTGCAGCCCAACTCCGTCGCTGACGCGCAGACGATCCTCCAACAGCATGGAGAGGATGCCTGGATCATGGCCGGCGGGCTCGACAGCTTCGACTGGCTCAAGGATCGGATCAAACGGCCGAAGGTGCTGGTCGACCTTAGCGGAATCGAGGAACTCAGAGGCATTCGCACCACCGGCGATGGCATCGAGATCGGTGCGCTGACCACGCTTACGGAGATCGTGAAGCACCCCGCTATCGGAGAAAAATACGGTCTTCTGTCCGAAGCCGCCGAGTTGATCGCCTCGCCGCAAATCCGCAACCAGGGCACCATCGGCGGCAATGTAGCGCAGGACGCACGCTGCTGGTATTACCGCGCCGGCTGGCCGTGCTACCGTGCCGGCGGCAACATCTGCTATGCCGACACGCCCACCGGACGGAACCGCGAGCACGCGATTCTTCACGCCGAGCGATGCGTAGCGGTGAACCCCTCCGATTCGGCCCCGGCGCTGATTGCCCTGGACGCGAAATTCGTCATCCGAACGCACAAGGGCGAACGCGTCGTCGATGCCGAGGACTACTTCATCGGGCCGGATCTCGATATCACCCGCCTGCACATACTGAATCCCGGCGACCTGTTGACCGCCATTCGAATTCCGTCCACGTGGGCGGGCGCGCGATTCTATTTCGAGAAAGTGCGCGACCGGAACGTGTGGGACTTTCCTTTGATGAACGTGGCCTCCGCGATGGAGGTTTCCGGCAATACGATCGAGCGAATCCGGCTGGCCGTGAACGGCGCCGCCGCGCGCCCTCTGCGCTTAAGGGCAGTGGAAGACGTTGTACGAGGAAAGCCGGCGACCCCGGCGACGGGTGAAATGGCCGGGAAGTTAGCCGTGCAGGGAGCTGTCCCACTGCAGTTCAACGCCTACAAGATCCCCTTGATGAGAAACCTGGTGAAACGGGCAATTGGAGGAGTGGAGGAAGCAAAATGGACATCCTGAAGCCGGTTACCGAATGGGCGACGAGCCCCTGGGCGCAGAGCGTTCCTATCCACGTGGCGTGGTTCCTGATTTGGGTGGCCGGAATCGCGGGCCTGTCATTCCTCATCGTGCACGCAATCTATGTGCGGTACTTCGCCCACGCGGAAGAATTTGCAGGCGCCGATTCGCCGGTGCGCGCGGCCGAACTGCCCAGGCAAGTTCCCCGGCATTCCCTGGCGGCGCGATTGTTCCACTGGATTATGGCAGCCGCGATGTTTACCCTGCTCTTCACGGCGTTCCTGCCCAAACTCGGTGTGCAGTTCAATTGGGTGACTTATCATTGGATCGCCGGCAGCGTTCTGACCGTATCCATCGTCTTTCACGTGATTCATGCCTCCTTCTGGTTGGACTTCCGGGCGATCTGGCCGGACAAGGACGATCTGGTGGACGCATGGAGAAGAGTGCGGAGATTCGTGGGCCGCCCGGCGCCGCCGCCCCGGAAGTTCGCGAAGTACCCGCTAGAGAACAAGCTCTACCACGGCGCGATTATCGCGACGGGCTCATCGGCGATTGGCACCGGCGTGTTCATGATGTGGCGAGTCCGGACTATTTTCTTCCCTCGCAATCCGTACCTGTTCAGCGACATGACGTGGGGCCTGATATA
>CAYVPZ010000186.1:0-8163 GCA_964453955.1 uncultured Solibacteraceae bacterium
GGCGCTGCCGGAGGCGCCGGAAGCGGTGCTGGCGGCGCCCCTGGGGGGTGCTGGTGCGGCCGGCGGAGGCACGGCAGCAGTCTGAGCCACTGCCGCGGCGGTCGCCAACAGGCACAAAACGCACGCGAGGTTTGATAGACGCATCGAACTGGGTTCCTCTCTCGTCGTCCCCATCCAGCGGGGACGTAACCGCTTCCTAACAAGTATACAGCCCACTTTCCGGCAAAACGGGCTGTTAGTTACCGGACGTATCGCACGGGGATGCCGTTACTCCGGGGCCACGATACCATCTTTGTAAATGCAACCGCTGGTGGTAGTGCTGGGCCCCACCGGATCGGGGAAAACCGATCTGGCGCTTTCCATTGCCCAGCTATTCGACGGTGAACTGGTGGGTTGCGATTCACTGCAAATCTACCGGCATTTCAACGTTGGGACAGCCAAAACGCCCACGTCGGAGCGCCGTGGAGTTCCGCATCACCTGATTGACCTTATCGACCCGGATGGGACGTTCACCGCCGGCGACTACGCCCGGGCCGGCCGCAAGGCGCTGAACGAGATCGCCGGGCGCGGAAAGCTGCCGGTGGTGGCAGGTGGCACCGGGTTCTATCTGCGGGCTTTGCTGGAGGGTTTATTCCCGGGGCCGGAGCGCGATGAGGATCTGCGCGAGCGCCTGTCGCGGCGCGAACGAGCCCGGCCGGGCTTCCTGCATCGCCTCCTGCGGCGGCTGGACAAACCCACAGCGGCGCGGATTCATCTGCACGACGCGCGAAAACTGATCCGAGCGATCGAGGTTTCGATGCTGCGGCGTACGCCCATGTCCGAGCAATTCCAGGCGGGCCGGGACCGGCTGACGGGCTATCGGATCCTCAAAGTCGGCCTCGCGCCGCCGCGTGCTCGTTTGCACCAGCGGATCGATGAGCGGCTGGCGCGGATGTTCGAAAGCGGGCTGCTGGAAGAGGTGCGGCAGATCCTGGCGCAGGGATTTCCGCGAACTTCTAAACCTTTTGAATCTTTGGGTTACAAGGAAGCGCTGGCCGTGGTGGAGGAGCGGATGACGCCGGACGAGGCACTTGCCGCCGCCCAGCTGGCCACCCGCCAGTATGCGAAACGCCAGATGACCTGGTTCCGCCGCGAGAAAGACGTGGTCTGGATGGAGGGATTCGGAGGAGACAGTGAGGTTAGGGAAAACACCCTGGCCTTAGTCAAAAGTGCCTTAGCTTGACAGCACCACTTTCACGTGGGTCCTTTTGTGATAATCTGTAGTTGGCCATTTTACAAATGGTGGCCTGTTACCAGCGGGCCAACCGAACAGAATGTTCACAGGAGTCATTACCATGATCAAAAGAATCCTCATTACCTTTACGACACTTGCAGTTGCGGTTGCGAGCGCGGCCACTTACCGGGTGAAGCTGCTCGAGCCGACGGTGATCAGCGGAACCGTGTTGAAGGCCGGTGATTACAAAGTCGAGGTCCTCGACAACAAGGCCGTGTTTTCGGCGGGCAAAAAGACGGCGGAAGCAAAGGTGCGCGTGGAGAGTGTCACTCAGAAATTCAACGCCACCAGCTTTCGGTACGATAAGGCTGCCGACGGCACGGTGAAGCTGCAGGAGCTCAAGATCGGCGGCAGCAACATGAAGCTGGTGTTCACCAACTGACGGTTGAGCGTAAGTTCCTGTTCTGGTTTCAAAGACGGCCCGCCGAAACGGGCCGTCTTCGTTTTTTGGCGGAGACGATAGGAGGGGCGCAACAATCCGACCGAATGCAGGAACTGCAACCAGTGCAGTCCGATATGTCAGTCCGTCGGCACGGCACATTCTTCACATGCCGCGCATTCACCAGACAAACCTCGAACTTGCGGTCCTCCAGAATCTGGACCAGCGGAATCCAGTAGACCCCCGGTCGATTCCATCGCGACGGTGGTGATCCCACATTGCTACCAATCCGCCAGGCTGTACAGATCCTGCGTGAACGTGGGAAACGAGCGCACGTTTTTTCAGCGGCTCGATCCGGCGGCACAGCCACGAAGATCTCGGTCGCGCCAATATCGATCCCAGCTGCATCGGGCCGCATTACCGGCAGCACGGCATTATTGGCTTTGCTCTTTTTGCTTTTCTTCCTTGCCATTTCGTCGGAGCACGAGACCTGGAACCAGGCTGGCTACCGGGCTTGATAGGTCCATTGCTCGGCCGGTCTTAGCTGCCGCCGTCAACGACAGCAGTGATCATATCCGCGCCCGTTCCTGCCTGCAATGACCCGGCTCACGGGTCGCCGGGCTCGCAGCACACTCCTAACGGGGTCGATCTGTTGGCGTTGCGACCGCCGAACTGACCAGCTACGGAATCTCCGAGCTTATAGCCGGGGTCCGAGTCCCCGGCTTTTCTTTGCTACACACTCTTGACGCATGAGTCCCGGTGCATCAGCCGCCTGAGGTCGAACCCGTGCTCCGAGGCTACGCGGAAGCCTCACACACCCACAACCCGGAACATCTCCAGCGACTCGGCCTCGGTGTCGGAGACGGGAGTGAGCGCCGTGTCGGTGTACTGCCGCGCCCCGGGGTCGCGCTTGAGCCGCCACCGTATCCAGTAAAGACGCCCGAGCCGCCCGGCCAGCCGCAAATGCTTCCACAGCAATTCCGCCGCAAAACGGGGATAGAACACCAGCGGGCTTTCGCGCGGCAGAGTGGGGCGCCGGTCCGTGCGGTACTTGCGGCGCAGATAACCTCCCTGCAGCGGGTCCACCTTCTCCAGCACGATGCAGTTAAAAAACCACATCAGCAGGAACAACATATTGCCGGCGCTCATTCCCGGGCTGGCCGCCGCGCGCCGGAGCACCGTTTCCATGTGCGCGGGGGTGTAATAGTCGAGCCACGAATCGCGGTACACCTGGGCCAGTTCCGCGCCGGACATGGTGGCGTGCGCGGTGGTCACATGCTCCAGATCGTACTTGTTCAGATCGGGATCGAGCGCGACCCCGGCATTTAAGAGGCGTAGATGATCCTCCGAACCCGGCAGCGGCGTCAGGCAATGGGGCTCCAGCAGATCGATGGGCAGCTCCCGCTGAATGATCCCGATATCGCGCCGCACCGATTCCGGCGTGTCGTTTGGGAACCCGACAATGTAACCCGCGAAGGTGGTGACTCCGGCGCGCCGCCACTCCAGCAGCATCTTCCGGTACTCGCTGGTCTTGTTCTGTTTCTTGCGGGCCCCCAGCAGGCTGCCCGCATTGATGCTCTCGAGGCCGATGAAAACGCGCGCCACGCCGGCGCGGCCCGCCTTCTCGATGAAGCGCGGCAGGCGATGGCACATGGTGTCCACCTGGATGACGAACTTGATATTCAGCCGTTCCGTCTCGCGCATGGCGATGAGGCGATCGAAAATGCTCTCCCAATCCAGGTTGCGGGCGAAATTATCGTCGGTGATGAAGAAGCGGTTGATCCCCTGCGCGAGGTTGCTGCGCACAATCCGCTCCACGTCCTCGGCCGAGCGGTGTCTGGACTTGCGCCCCTGCACGTTGATGATGGTGCAGAAGGAGCAGCGGAAGGGGCATCCGCGGCCGGCGTCGAAACTGGTCATGCGGCCGCCGGTCCGCCGGATGCGCTTTGCCGGAAGCAGCGGAATGGGCGCTCCTTCGAGAGCCGGCAGATCGTCCATGTGGTTGTAGAGCGGCTTCAGCGCA
Source organism: uncultured Solibacteraceae bacterium (assembly GCA_964453955.1). Classification (GTDB taxonomy): domain Bacteria; phylum Acidobacteriota; class Terriglobia; order Bryobacterales; family Bryobacteraceae; genus CAWACP01. The sequence goes on from CAYVPZ010000186.1 coordinate 3,676, forward strand.
CCGTTCCAGGCGTCGCGCAGCACTTCGTCGAGGCGCCCCTCCGCCTCACCCGCGAACAGCGAAATGCCCAGGTCCATGGCCTCCTTCAGCTCCGGCGGCATCTGGGGCAGCATGGCCATGCAGCCGGAGACGTGAAACCCGCCGATGGAGACCTGGATGCCGGCGGCGCGCAGAGGACGGGCGATGTCCATGGCCCGCGGGAACTGGTTGGACTGGACGCCCACGATCCCTACCAGCGCGCGCTTGCCGCGCAGCTTCCGTATCAGGCGCCGCGGCCGGGTGCGCGTGTTCATTTCGTCGGATGCGGTGACGTCAATCTGAACGTTCTCGCCCAGCACGCGGCGGCGTTCGCAATCGAGCGCCAGGCCGTTGAGAACCGCCAGCGTGTTCGAGGGAATTGCCGAGCGCAGCCATTGGATGACGTAACCGTCGTCGTCGTAGTGCGACGGTATGATCAGCGCGAGGTGGAAGCGTTCGGCGGCTTTTGCGGCAACGGCCATACAGAACCTCCATCCCAGAGCCTCGACGGATTGTTTCGAGGATACCGCATCGTGGAGTCTCCGCGCCGGATCTCCTACACTGGTATACACATGAGCGAACTCAGCCGGATTGGCGTGGCCATCGATTCCGACCTATTGGGCAAGTTCGACAAGCTCATCGCCCGCCGCGGCTACACCAACCGTTCCGAAGCGTTTCGCGATCTGATTCGCGACGAGCTGGTGGAGGAAGCCTGGACCGAACCGGATAGCGAGGTGGTGGGCACGGTGACGCTGGTCTACAACCACCACGTCCGACTCCTGAACGAAAAGCTCACCGACTTCCAGCACTCGCACTTCCACCACATTCTTTCCACCCTGCACGTGCATCTGGATCACGACAACTGCCTGGAGGTGCTGATCGTGCGGGGCAAGGCCGCCCATGTGAAGCGGATTGCGGACGCCCTGGTGAGCACCAAAGGCGTGAAGCATGGCCGCTTGACTCTGGCCTCCACTGGAGCGGGATTGTGACGGGAGAGAAGCCGTGATTGTCGGCAGTGGCGTGGACATCGCCGAAGTGGACCGCATCCGCGCCGCCGCCGAGCGCTACGGATCGAGATTCATCGAGCGAATCTACACCCCGGTGGAGATCGCCTACGTCGAACGCCGCCGGGCGGGCCGCTGGGAGCGCTATGCCGCGCGCTTCGCCGCCAAGGAAGCGGGGATGAAGGCCATCGGCACGGGCTGGCGGCGCGGCGTTCGCTGGCGCGATTTCGAGGTGACCAACCTGCCATCGGGGAAGCCCACGCTCAAGCTGCACGGCGTGGCGGCGCAGTTTGCGGCGAGGCTGGGCGTGAACAACATCGCCCTTTCGCTCACCCACACCGCCAGCGAAGCCCTGGCATACGTGATTCTGGAGGGCTGATCGAAGCCATGAAGTACCCGGTCGCGCCGGTCCGAACCGAATAACTGGAAGCGGCCAGGCAACTCAAGTAACCACTTGCAACCTGAAACCCCATCGGCAACGTCAGTAGAGTGTGGCATTGTCAGATTTGGTAAGGTCCGCGCTGCTCGGCGCAGCCGGAATAGCGCTCATGGGGACCGGCTTCATGCAGGCGCAGAACGAGCCCGCCGGGCAGACCTCGGACAGCGTCGTGATCAGGAGCTCGGTGCGGGAGGTGCTGCTCGACGTCGTGGTCCGCGACAAGCACGGCAAGCCCGTAAAGGACCTCAAACCCGAACAGGTAGCCGTCTACGAGGACGGCGTCCGCCAGAATGTGCGCTCGTTCCGCCTGGTGAAAGGCGGCGAGGTGCACGCGGAGGACGAGAAAGAGGCGGCCGAGGCAAAGGCTGCTCTGGAGACGCCAGCCACGCCCGCGGCGCGCCCGGGACTGAACCCGTTACGCACGGTCAACCTGGTTTGCCTGGTCTTCAGCGGTTTGAACGCCGAGACTCGGGACCTGGCCCGGCAGGCCGCGCGGGAGTTCGTCAATAACGAGCTGCGCCCGAATACCTTCATTGGCGTGTTCGGTCTGGACGACGCCGGACTCAAACCCTTATCTCCGTTCTCCAACAATCGGGACCATCTTCTGAAGGCCGTGGATCTGGCGTCGATGAACCAGCTTCGGCCCGTGGCCGGGAGCACCTCCGGGGGAGTGGGCGCGGCCCTGACCAACATCGCTCTCGCGGCGTCGATCGCCAGCGCAACGGGACTCGACACCAGCATAATAGCGGCGCAAACGATCAATAGCGCCGGCCAGGTTCGGACCGGCGCAGCCGGAGTGACCACGGACGCAAACAATCCTCTGGGGCCCCGCGGGTCGATGGAACTGGACAATCTGGGCGGGATGCGCGACCTGGATGCGCTGACTTCGCTGGTGCGCCAACTCAGTCCGCTGCCCTTCCAAAAAACCGTGCTGCTGTTCAGTACCGGACTCACCCGGCCCCCGGACGAGATGGGCTACTGGCGATCGCTGATCCGGTCCGCGAACCAGGGCGGCGTGACCTTCTATGGGCTGGACGTGTACGGCCTCAACGTGTGCCAGGACGACCTGAGCGTGGGCTGCATCACTTCGCATTCGGACCTGCAATCGGCCAGCGACGTGTTGAACAAAGTGGCGGGTGTGAGCAGTGGAAACAGCCCTCTGACGCCGGGCAATTCGAATCTCGGCAACATGTCCCGGCAGGCGGCCACCGGCCAATCGCTTCAGGAGATGCAGGAGCTGATGCATCAGGACGACTACGTCCGCGACAGCGTGCTCACCGCCAACAAGCAGGCGGGCCTCCGCGACCTCGCCGAAAGCACCGGCGGATTCCTGATCGCCAACACCAACAATACTCCGCAACTGCTGAAGCACATCATGGAGGACGTGGACACGCACTACGAGGTGACCTATCAGCCAACGGGAGAGGGGTACGACGGCCGTTTCCGCAAGGTCGAAGTGAAGCTGGCGCGGACGGATCTGCAGGCAAGAACGCGTAGCGGGTACTTCTCCCTGCCGGAGACGCATGCGGACTCGCTCGGGGCGGGCGACATGGCCGGATTGCGGGCGCTGAACACCAATCCTCTGCCGCATGCCTTCGATTTCCAGTCGCAGGCGCTTCGTTTCCGCTCGGAAAACGGGACCTCGCAGTATGCTGTGGTGTTCAACGTTCCCATCGCCAATCTGACGGCCACGCCCGAACCTGGGGCCGGGAAACACCGCTACCACGCGTCATTGCTGGCGCTGGCGAAGAACTCGCAGGGACAGGTGGAGGACTGGTTCAGCCGCGATGTGCCGTCCGACGTCTCCGACCAATACGTGCCGTCGCTGGCGACCCGCCACATGACGTGGGAGCACTCCTTCCATCTGCCGCCCGGCCACCACACCATCGAGACAGTAGTGGTGGATGAGGAGGGCAACCGATCCAGTACCAGCGTGATCCAGATCGACAGCACGTTGCCGGACGGCCCCGAGGTGAGCGACATCATTCTGGCGCAGAAAGTGGAGGAGCTGCAACGTTCCACCGATGAATCGGACCCGCTCGAGTCCGAAGGCCGCCGGGTGATTCCGCTGGCTTCCGCCGCTCTGCCCGCCGGATCGAATCCATTCCTCTATTTCGTGCTGTATCCGCAAAAGGACAACCACGGAAAGACGCTGTTGCGCGTCCAGTTTCTCCGCGACGGCAAGCGCATCGCCGATAAAACCGTGGCGGCCGGGGACCCCGATTCCAGCGGCGCCGTACCCATGCTGATCAGCGCGGTGCACGCGCCCGGCAACTACGAGGTGCACGTGGCCATGACCCAGGGGCACGCATCGGCGGAGCGCAGCCTGACCTACAGCATCGCCGGCAACTGAGCGAGTGGCGGCTGGGCCGCAACAATGACCGGCAGTCGTTCAGGCCAGCGCGCTTTCGACGGTTGCCTGGACCTCGCCGTTCATGCCCAGAAAGCGGAACCCCGCGCGCGTGAGCCGCGCGCGGTCGAGCACGTTCCGGCCATCCAGCACAATGCGCGTGCGCATGGAGGCGGCCAGCGCTTCCCAGTTCATCTCGCGGTATTGTGGCCACTCGGTCACCAATAACACTGCATCGGCGCCCTCGGCGGTCTGCTCCGGCGTTTTGCAGCAGACTACGCCGAGGTGGGGATACTCGCGCCGGAAGCGCTCCAGCGCCACCGGGTCGTGCACCTTCACCCGGCAGCCGCGCTCCACCAGTTTCCGCGCAATCTCGATGGCCGGCGCTTCCCGCAGATCGTCCGTATTCGGTTTGAAGGCGAGGCCCAGCAGCGCCACCGTGCGGCCCTTCAGAATCTTCAGCTCGCCCAGCAGCTTTTCAATGACGCGTTCCCTCTGGCGCACATTCACCGTGCGAGCGGCTTCGACAATGTGCATCTGCAGCCCGTACTCGGCGGCGGTGGAAACCAGGGCGGCGGTGTCCTTGCCAAAGCAGGAGCCGCCCCAGCCAAGACCAGCCTGCAGAAAACGGCTGCCAATGCGCGCATCGAGGCCGATTCCCTTGGCCACCTGGGCGA
>CAYVPZ010000187.1:0-8092 GCA_964453955.1 uncultured Solibacteraceae bacterium
GACGCGGACGAGCGCGCCGCCATCGACGCCTATACCGCCGCGACCGCGGCCTATGTCGACCGCTGGAACCGAAACCTGCTCAGCGGCGTTGACGACGTGCATTTCATCGATCTGCCGGGGGCCGGCCACTACGTCTATCTCACCCGTGAGGCCGAAGTGCTGAAGGGGCTGCGGGCGTTTCTGGCGGACCTGCCGTAGCGTGTAATCTGCAGGTATGTTCATCGGTCACTTCGCCGTGGGGTTCGCCAGCAAGCGCGTGGCGCCCCGAACGAGCATGGCCGTCCTGATCGCCGCGCCGCTGTTCCTCGACATCCTGTGGCCCTGGTTCGTGCTGCTGGGCTGGGAACGGGTGCGCATCGATCCCGGCAACACCCGCTCGTCTACCATCTCCTGACCCGCTGTTGGCCCGGCACGATTGTCATCTGCGCCGGCGTGGTCAGCCACTGGATACTCGACTGGATCGCCCATCGTCCGGACCTGCCGCTTCATCCCGGCGGGCCCCGCTACGGTCTCGGAATGTGGAACTCCATCGCCGGGACGATGGTCGTGGAAGTGCTCTTGTTCGCCGCTGGTATCTGGCTATACGTGAGCGCCACCCGCGCCCGCGTCGGCCGCTACGCCTTTCTCGGGTACATCGCTTTACTGGTGCTGCTGTACGCCTCGGACGCCTGTAGCGGCGCCCCCCCCCAGCATCACAGCAATTGCGTGGGCCGGAATCGTCGCGCCGCTGATTCTGATTCCCTGGGCATGGTGGTTCGATCACCACCGTGTGGCGCGATAAGCTGATACGATCATGCCGATGAGATTGAGCCTGCTCCTGTGCACGTTGGTTCTGGTGAGCGCCATCGGCGCCGCTGCGCCGCCGGCCGACCCGGTGGTAGCGGTCACCGGGGGCCAGATTCGCGGCAGCCTCGCGTCCGATGGCGGCGCCGCCTTCAAGGGCATTCCCTTTGCCCGCCCTCCCGTGGGCGATCTGCGCTGGCGTGAGCCCCAGCCCGTGGAGCCCTGGAAGGGCATCCGCGAGACCACAACATTCCACCCCGCTTGCACCCAGCTCTCCGAAGGCTGGAACGCCGCCGAGGTTCCCACCAGCACCGAAGACTGTCTCTACCTCAACGTCGCCACCCCGGAGTGGCCGCCGAAAACGCGCCGCCCGGCGATGGTCTGGATTCACGGCGGTTCCAACCTGTCCGGCGCCGGCGAAGCTCCGGCCTTCGATGAGCGCGCGCTGGTCCGCCACGGCATCGTGTGGGTCACCGTCAACTACAGGCTTGGCGCGCTGGGCTTCCTGGCGCACCCGGAGCTGGTCCGCGAATCGGCCCATCACTCTTCCGGCAACTACGGACTGCTGGATCAGATTGCCGCGCTGGGCTGGGTGCGCGACAACATCGTCAGCTTTGGCGGCGATCCGAACAATGTCACCCTGGCGGGCGAGTCCGCCGGCGCCTGGGACACCAGCCTGCTGATGACTTCGCCGCTGGCGCGGGGACTCTTCCACCGCGCTATTCAGGAGAGCGGAGCGGCGGCCGGTTTCGACGGCTGCATGCCGCCAGCCGGCGCCCAGGGTATTGGCATCAAACTGGCGGCCGAACTGAAAGCGCCCGAGTCCGGCGCCATCCGTTTTCTGCGCACCGTGCCCGCCGTGGAGATTCTCAAAGCCGGACAGGCTGCCGCGGCCGGCGACCGGACCGGCCTCTTCGTGTCCCTCGACGGCTGGGTCCTGCCCGAGTCTCCGGCGAAGGTTTTCGCCGAAGGCCGCGCCGCGCACATCCCTTTGATCACCGGCACCAACGTGCAGGAGGTCGTCCAGCCCGAACCGGCGGCCAAACTTCGCGAGGAAATCCGCAATGCGTATGGCGATCGGGCTGATCACGCCCTGGCATTGTACGGACTCACCGGCGAGGGCGAAGGAAAGACCGACCCTCTCTACGGCGCGCCGGGTACGCAATGGGCCACCGACGTGGTGTTTCGCTGCCCGTCGGTGGCGCAGGCGGTATGGCACGCGGCGGCGGGGAATCCCACCTACGTATACGAGTTCGAGCGCCCCGCGCCGGGTCATCCGGTAAGCGTCCACGCGGGCGAGCTGGTTTTCCTGTTCGGCATGTGGGCCAGCGGCGTCCCGCTCACTCCCGCCGACTACAAGGTGTCGGAACAAATGCAGAGTTACTGGGCGAATTTCACCCGCACCGGCAGCCCAAACGGCGAGGGCTTGCCCGCATGGGTGGAATTCACCGTTAAATCGCAGGATTACATGGCATTCACCGACTCTGGCGCCGCCGCGAAATCGGAATTGCGCCGCCCCTTCTGCGAATTCTTCATGCAGGCCCACTAACGCGGTGCGCAACGCCGCCTATGAACAGAAACTCGCCGGCCTCGAAGCCCTGCGCACCGCGGCCGATGCCGGTCCCGAAACCCAGCAGGCGCTTTGCAAGGCCCTCGCGGATCGCAACAACTTCATCGTCTCCAAAGCTGCCGCCATCGCCTCCGCGCTCAACCTCAATCAGCTCATCCCCGATCTCCTCGCCGCATATCACCGCTTCTTCGTCAATCCGGCCAAAGCCGACCCGCAGTGCTGGGCCAAGAACGCCCTCAGCAAAGCGCTGGCCGACCTCGGCCACGACGACTCCGCCACGTATCTCCGCGGCCTCCACTACGTCCAGCCGGAGCCGGTGTGGGGCGGCCAGGCCGACAGCGCCGCCACCCTGCGCGGCAACTGCGCGCTCGCTCTGGTCTCCTGCCGCGACCTCAGCGACCTCGATCTGCTCACCCATCTCACCGACGCCCTAGCCGACGCCGAGAAAACCGTTCGCGCCGAAGCCGCCCGCGCCATCGGCAGACTCGGTTCCCCGGCAGGCGCCATCGTCCTCCGCCTGCGCGCGCTCGTCGGCGACGCCGAGCCGGAGGTTTTGGGTTCCTCCTTCTACGCTCTGCTGGCAATCGATCCCGGTCGCGGCATCCCCTTCGTCGCCGGCTTTCTCGAACGCGGGGGCGATGCCGCCGCCGAAGCTGCCCTTGCCCTCGGCCTCACCCACGACGCACGCGCTTTCGACCTGTTGAAGGAACGGTTCCCGCGCGAGCGCGACCCGGATTTGCGCACGGCCCTCGTCACCGCCATCGCGCTCACCCGCCATCCGGACGCGCTGGAGATGCTGGTGCGCCTGGTGGAAACCTCCGCGCCCGACGCCGCCACGGCGGTGGAAGCCCTCGCCTCGGCGCGCCTTCCCGACGAGCTGCGCGCCCGCCTTGACGCCGCCATTGCGGGAACGCCGCGCCCGCCGCGGCCCGTGTTATAACGGTCAGCAGTCGCTCAAATCAGGATGACCGCAAAAGCCCTGCTGCGGCGGCTGATCGTCGCCACCTCGGTTCCCCCCTTCATTGCGCTTTATCACGCCGTCTATCGCGCCTTGATCCGCTTCGCCGTGCGTCGCCTTCGGCGCTTCCCCTCGCTGCGCGCGGTCTACCTGCGAAGGGGCCTGGCCGAGGGACGGGCGATTCCTGGCATCAGCGACATCGACCTTGCCGTCGTGGGCGACTGGGACTCCGGGCTCCAAAACGTGATTGCCGAATCCTGGGGCCGCCTCGCGCGTTTCTGCCCGCTCTACGATCCCGCCATCGGAATCTACACCCCGCAATCCCTCCTCGAGCAGTTTCAAACCGATCCCATCGCCCGCCACCGCCTTCGAGAGGGTCAGCTATGCTGGAAACTGCTGTTCGGCGAGGATTGTCTCCGCCATCTTCCACCCGTTTCCGAAGACGACGCCGCAGTGGGATACGAAGGGGAGACCAGGGTCTGGTGGACATACTTCTCACGTGTGGCCATCGAAGGCTGGCAATCCTCCGACCGCGTCTTCGTGAACAGCCTGTGCTACAAAGCCGTCGCCGAATGCATCCGCATGGATTGTGGTTTGCAAGGACGGCCTCTCCTGAGGTTGCGCGGGCCAGCCCTCCAGGACGCGCTGGCCGAGGCCACGGGCGTTGAAGCGGAGTTCCTTGTTCGCCTGTGGCAAAGTGCGAGGCGGCGTCATTTGAGCTATCGCGGCGAGATCCTCGCGGACACCCACGCGTTTTTGCTGCCCTTCCTCGAACGGTTCCACGGGCGCGTGAGATCTCATCCCGCATGGCGCCCGCTGGCCGGCGTCGGCGTGCGTATCGATGCTCCCGAGCAGGAGCGTTTGCCCCCGGCGATCGCGCCCGAGGGAATCTTCGGCAATGGATGGGCTCGCGTCACCCTGGTCTCCGGGACCGTGTTTGCCATGGACGAAATGGTCATCCTCTGCGAGCCCCCGCCGGGCGAGTTGCCCGAGGCCGCGATGCTGCGCTCCACGGCGCACGCCTGCGCACAGGCCTTCCCGAATCCGCGCAGCCGCGTCAGCCTCTATCTGCGCTTCCGCTCCATGGCGGTGCAGTTCTACGCTTCCGACCATTTCCGAGGCTGGCAGGCCGTCCTGTCGCCCGCGCCGAACCCCGACATCTTCCACACCGGCGAATGGACCGCGCCGGCCGCCGATTTCGTCCATCTGGAGCGGCTGCTGCTGGTGGAAGCCCTGGGCGACCCGGTTATATACAAGGCCAACAATCTCGATTTTCTGCGGATGTTCTGGAAGTTTCTGGAACTGGTCGTCGTCGAGCACAGCGCCGCGCACGGAAAAGCCGTCTTCGCACAAACGCCCGAAGCGGTTGTGCGCGCGCTGGAGTGCTGGAACGCCCCTCGCCCGCCTTTTCTCGAAAGCTTCGCCCGCGCGTATCGAAGCGAACTGGCCGGCTCGTCCGCGGCCATCGGGAGAGACCTTCCCGCGGCCATCGAATACCTGAAAGCAATCCACCATGAGCTCTGAACAACAAAGACTGACCGTGTCGGTGGTAATCGCCACCAAGGACCGCCCGCACCTGATCGCAGGGCTGTTTGAAGCGCTGGCCATCCAGACGCTCCCTCCCGACGAGGTAGTGGTCGTCGACAATAATTCCCGCGCCAGCTATGCCAGCGTGTTCGATGCCTTCCGCGCGCGGCTGCCGCTGCACACGTTCGTCGAGACCACCCCGGGGATTCCCGCAGCCCGTAACCGCGGCGTGCGCGAATCCCGTCACCAGATCATCGCCTTCGCCGACGACGATTGCGTGCCGGAGCCCGACTGGCTGGAGAAGCTGACCGAACCCTTCTATCGCGACCCGCACATTGGAGCGGTCGGCGGAACCACCAGCAACTACGGCTCCTCCGACACTTTGATCGAACGTTATTACCGGGCGGACCGTGGGGCGATGGAATCATGATCATCGACATTACGCACTGCCGCTTCGCTCCCGGCTATCTTCCCAAAGCCACCCATGGGTTCTTCAATCCGTTCTTCGCCGGCGTCAATGTAGCGTTCCGGCGCGAGGCGCTGGAGGCCGCCGGCGACTACGATCCGAAGTGCGTCACCGGGGAGGACGTCGACATGTCCATTCGCGTCTCGCGGGCCGGCTGGGAACTCTGGTTTGAGCCCGCGGCCGTGGTGAGGCATCACGACCCGCGCACTTTCGCCGGTCTTTTGCGGCAATGGTACGGTTATGGATTGAGCACTCCTTACATCTACAAGAAGCACGTCGGCAGGCGCCGTTTGCAGATTTACAGGGCCGGTGATGCAGCCGACCGCACCCGGCCCTATCGCGCGCGCTGCATCGCCGACCTGCCGTCCCCGTTCTACGGCCTGGTGTTCCTGAGCGCGTATCACCTGATGCACCTGGCGCTGCTGGCGCTGCTGATCGGCGCGCTCGCCCGCTCGCCGGTCGCCAGCATGATTGCGGGAGTGGTGGCCCTCTCAGCCGGCCTCTACTATGCGTCCATTCGCTTCGAGTGGCGCCATCCACTGCGCTCGCTGGGTATGTTGGCCATGCGCTACGCCGCGGATACGGCGTTCGTCGCCGGGTCGCTGCTGGGGGGCATCCGCGAAAGAGCTCTTTTTATTCAGGCCACTCGCACGCGCTGAATACACCGCGCGTCAACTCCCCATCCTGAGCGCATACTCCAGCACGGTTGACGCGTTCCGCTCATTGTCGCGCCCCAGGTGGACCCGGCAAATCCGCGACCGGCGCAGCAGGCGCCAGAAGTTCCGCGTACGTGAGATGCCCAGCCCCGCCTTCTTCGTCAGCTCCATTGCGCTCGATTGCAGGACGAATTCCAGCCCCTGAAACAATCCCATCCCAATCACACCGTTGGCCAGCACCGGGCGTAATGCCGCCGCCATTCCCACTTCCTCAATGCGGCAGTCCGGCAGCAAAGTGCGCGCGCCCAGCAGCACCAGCCCGGGCTCGGCCGAGGCGCTTACCCGGTCCTGAAAATACTCGAAATTCACCAGATGTTTCGGTCCGAACTCCATCCGCTGAATCACTCGCCGGTGCTCGGCCGGGATGCTCTCCTCGGAGCCCGGCAGCAACCCGATACGCAGCGGGCACGCCAGCACGCGCCCGTCGCGGCCCACCCATGGGGCATCGTCGGAAAGCAGGCGCACCTCGGGAGACTTCAACAGGTGCAGCCCCAGCGTGCTCTTTCCGCCGGACATGGGCAACAGCACCAACAGCGCGCGGCCCTTCACCTCCACCCCCAGGGCGTGAATACGGTGCAATCCGCGCGCGTCCAGCGCCTGGCCAATACGCGACAGAAGAAACAGATAGGCTGCCTCGTACAGCAGTCCATGATCCCGGCTGTATAACTTCAGATTGTCCTGCTGCTCGTCGAGGATGCCCAGCCCGCGGCCATGATAATCGATGTAGCGGAAGCGCCCATTGCGGTATACCACGTTCCGTGGAGTGTAGAGGGACGCGTCAGCCACGGGAACGTCGTCCATCGGGGCCTTCCCGTCGATCAGCTCAATTGTGGTTCGCGGGGCGCCGGCGGCCGAGGCGAAGAAGGCGAAGTCCTGCCTTAGGCCCTCCAGCGGTCCCGGAACGCTGCTTTCTATGGAGAAGCGATACCCATGGACGTCGAACTGACAGCCCATGGTTCAGAAACCCGCCGCTGACCGCATCATGGTCTTCTCAAGCGCGACAATGCTACCCCAGTGCGCTGGAAACCTCTAGTGCACTCCGGTCCCATTGGCCCAGATTCGCTCCCGCATCGTAGGTGCTTTCCAGAAACTCGTACAACCACTCTTCGGGCGAGCCGGAAAGCCGCACGTCATCGTACATCAGGATGAACTCAGAAAGCTCCGCATTCCAACGCGCGGCGGCGGGCCGTATCCGCGCTTCGGCCATGCCGGCGGGCGGTGGAACTGCATAAGCGTAATATGCCGGACCGTACACGGCGCCGCCGCCGGGCCAGAAGCCCGCGCTCGAGACCTCATGCGAGTAGGCGGGACCGCTGATCACTCCCCGGCGCGGCGGCGCCAGCCGCCCGGAGAAGCGCGTGCACGCCAGATCGAAACTGCCCCAGAAAAAATGCACCGGGCTGCACTTGCCGATGAACCGGCCCCGGAATCGCTCCATCACTTTCGCGCTGGAGACCAGAATGCGCCAGAATCGATGCGCGTACTCGGCATCGTACGAGCAGTTGTCATAATCGCAATCGAACGCGACTGGAGCGGCAACCTCCTGCGGCTTGAGATTGATGCTCACCACGATCCCCAGCGACTCCAGAGCCTCCCATAATCCGCCGTAGAAGCTCGCCACGGATTCCACTTTGAGCGGCCGCTCCACGCTGCCGCCCTCGCTGGTGAAAACATCTACCGCGGGCTTCTGGAAATCGAACTGGATTTCAAAGACGCCGCGCGAGTACGGCACCGGCCCCGTGGTCAGCCCGCGCGAGTTGACGTAGAGAGCGACGTGCCACCAGTGGTTCACGGGCGGCGAGAGGCGCAAGCGGATTTTGCCGACAATCTGGGTCCACCTGTGCAGCGTGCGGTAGGTATCCTGCCACTCGCTCAGCGGCAGGGCCGGCCAGTTTTGCGGATCATATCCCATGCGCCCCTTCGCAGTCAGTGCCCCCGGCTACCGCCCTGGCGTCGCGGACATCGCCTTATCCTCTGCCTCTGCCACCGGCTCGCCCGCAAACACGCCATAGGCAAGGCCCGCGATGATCGCTCCGGCAATGGGCGCCACCCAGAACAGCCACAATTGCTGC
>CAYVPZ010000188.1:0-8061 GCA_964453955.1 uncultured Solibacteraceae bacterium
CGGCGGTAATCTTGCCCTGGGCCAGCAATTCCAGAATGCGGCGGCGGTCTTCGTTCATGGCTGTCTCCTAATAAATGTGTACGGAAAAAGAAAATTCGGGCTTGTCCACGCTGAACTCGGTGTCGTCGAGCGAGTTCAGGATCTTCCAGAGCACCGCGACGGCGTGAAGCGGTGGGACATCGCCAATCAGGCATGCGATCAGGAACACCGGCAGCAGCAGCGCAACCACCGGCAACAGCAGGATCCACAGCAGTGCCAGCGGAATCCACAGTTGCAACGGGCGGCGCCGGCGGTTGCGGATGCTGATCTCGGCGGCGAAGGGCATCATTTTCGAGTCTCCAGTTCCTGAATCGCCTCCTCCGCGGTCAACTCGCCGCGGCCAAGCCGTTCCAGGATTTCACTGCGCGGGGGCGCGGGGTTGGTTTCAACGAACTCCAGGCTCTGCGCGATGCGATTGAGCCGGGACTTGATGGTCGGGTAGCTGACGCCAAAAATCTGCTCCATCTCCTTGATCGATCCATGACAGCGCACGAAGGCGGTGATGAAGACCTGATCCTCCTGACTCAACCGGGCGAGCTGGGGCAGTTCGAAGCAGCCTTCAATGGCGATGTCCTTCCCGGTGAGCCGGACACGCTCGATCACCATGGGCTGGCCCTGGGTCAGGCGGGTTAGCTCCTGCCAGTCCGATGGTGGCTTGCAATTCATATAATCAATTTGTACATTAAGAAATTCAAGTTGTCAATGTAAAATAGTTGATTTTGTGAATTACGCAGTCCGCCTATCGGCATGGACCGGAAGTGCCGATCTTCCCCCTGATGCCGCCCCGCCGCTCATTCATGGGTTGGATTGCGGGTGTCGTCTGGCTGCTCGTCATGTGGCGCGGCGCCACGTTCATCGCCCCATACGCGCGCGGCCTCGGATTGCCCGACCCGGGCCGGTTCAACCTCTGGATCCTATTCTTCGCGCTGGAGTTCCTGGTCCTGCTGGCGCACGAGCTGGGGCATGTCCTGGCCACCTGGGCGTTGGGCTACCGGCTGAAGGCCGTTTGCCTGGGGCCGGTAATCGTCCCCTGCGGCGCGGCCAGCCGGCGGGTGACATTCGACTGGCGCCGGGTCCTGTCCGGCGGGGGTTTCGCCGGGGCCATCCCCAATTCCAGCAGGGACCTGCGCTCGAACGCCATGTTGATTGTGGTCGCCGGTCCGTTCCTCACCCTAAATTGCGCCGCAGTGCTGTTCCTGGTGCTGATCAACCTGGCCGGAACCGCGCTGGCCGTCTGGTGGGAGCCGGCGGCGCTTGGTTCGGTGCTGTTTCTGGCCAGCTTTGTACGGAGTATGACGCCGGTGGGCGCCACGGATGGAAGCCGGCTTCTGCAACTGGCGCTGCGGAACCGCGCGGGCGAGGAGTTCCTCGGCTTGTTCGCCGCCCCCGTGGAGGAAGAGCCGCCGGAGAAGCCTGTGGAGAAGGTTCAACAGCCGGCCGAACCAGACGAAAAGCGGGCCCAGGAGCCGCCAGCGACCGTGGACCCGGACGACGAGGTCGCATCCAGAGCACGGGAGGTGGAACAGATCAAGGCGGGTGGAGGACGGGATCGTCTTGCGCTGGCGGCGGCGTACCAGAATCTGGGAATCGCCCAGCTCCACGCCTCCGACGCGGAGGAAGCCGAGAAGAGCCTGCAGGCCGCTCTCAGTATCATCGAGCAATGCCGCAACGTGCACCCCGCGCTGGAGGGCAACGTTTGGGCAGTGCTCTGCCATATCCATCGAGAGCGGCAGCAGTCCGGCGCCGTCGAGCGAGCGTACGCCCGCGCTCTGGAGGCGTTCGAGCGCGCCGGGAAGAAAGGCGGTGTCGACCCGGTGCAGAGGCGTCTGGTGGTGGCCAGTCTGCACCTGCACGCGGGCCACGCGGAACTCGCGCTGGCCGAGATTGAAGCCGGGTTTGCGGCGTTGCCGGAAGGTCCCAGGCAGGGAATGAGTCGGGCCATCCTGCTGCGCCTGCAAGCCGAGTGTTATCTTGCCGCGGGTGTTCCCGAGCGCGGTCTGGCCGCGGCAAGGGAAGCGGCGGCGCTGTTGCGGTCACCCGACCTGCTGGAGAGCGCGGGCAGGCGCGCGATGGCGCAACTGGTGGCGCTGGGCGGGTCCCTGTGGAAGGGCGGCCAGGGGGCCGAGGGCATCCGGGTCACCGCCGCGGCCATCGAGTGGCAGGAACAGCACGACTCTCCCCGGTCGGCCGCGCTCTGGCGGCTGGGGCTGGCGGGAAAACTGTGTAAGAGCGGGCGTCTGGGCGAGGCGGAAGGGGCATTGCCCAGCGAAGCGGATCTGCCCGCCAGGCAGTGGCCGGTCCTGTGCGCGGTGCGCGGGCGCATCCGGCTGGCACAGCACCGTTTCGACGAAGCGGTGGACGATTTTGAACGGAGCATCCAGCTCCGCAGCGCGGAGACCCTGGCGAGCGCCGTCCCGGTGGCCATCGACAAGAGCGGCCTTGCCGAGGCGCTGTTCGGCTGCGGACGCGTGGCCGACGCGGAGCGCCAGGCGACGGAGGCGCTGGAGATCCTGCTCCCCGGCGGGCATCCGCGCGCCTCGGACGCGCTGATTACACTCGCCCTCATCGGCTGGCAGCGGGGCGAGGAGGGCGCCGACGCACAGTTCGAACAGGCTCTGCGCTGCATAGTGGATGCGCCGCTGCTGGAGCCGGCCCGCAAGGCGCGGGCTCTCGAAGAACAGGGCGAGCGGCTGCGCTACTTTGGCCGCGTGAACGAGGCCGCCCGCGCCGACGCCGCTCACTTCCCGCAGACGAAACTGGCCGCGTCGTCGGTGCTGCCGGTTCCGGTGTAGTGCGCTACCGCCGGATACGCGCAGAGCGGCCTGGTGCGCAGAACTTCGCTCCTTGGATCGAAGTCGTTCTTGTGCTTTGCGGCCACAATCCGCTCCGGCGAGATGCTCTTCTCCACCCAGCGCTCCAGCGCGCTGTCCATATCGCGATCGGGGTCGCCGCCTCCCACGCTCAACTGGCCGAAGCTGTTCGGTCCGTCGCCGCCGAAGCAATGCTGCATTCCCGGAACCATGAACAGACGAACGAACGTCCGCTCCTGACGGGCGCCCATCTTCGCGGCTACGCTTTCGTAATAGTCGATGGTGTTCCGCGGCGCGATGGCCGCGTCGTTCCAGCCGTGATAGAGAATCAGCTTGCCGCCGCGCGCCCGGAAGCGGCTCAGGTCCGGATCGGTGGCATTCAGCACGGCTGCCATCTTTTCGTCGGCGGCTTTCGTGTCGCGGTCCGCGTCGAAGGTGCGATAGTCCCACGCGGGGTCGCCAAACATCATGTTTTTGAAGAACTGCGTGCCGAAGGCGAACATCAGGCTGCGATCGAGCGACGCGCCGGTGATCCACACCACCCAGCCGCCCAACCCGGCCTCGCCGCCCGGGGAATAGCCGGGGAACAGCCGTTTACCGTTGCTGAATTGCCCGCCCGCGTAGAGCTTTTTCAGCGTGGTCACCTGCGCGGCGGTGAGGCAGGAGTCGGATTCGGCGCCCGCGCACGCCAGCGTCGCGGGATCGAAGTGGCAGCGCGACGGGTTTTCGATGACCCCGTCCTTCACGCCGTCCATGGCGTCGCATGCGGCCAGCGCGGCCGCCTGAATCGCCGGCAGCTTGTTTGACGGAATGTAGCCGTCTCCGGTGAGCGCCTGCAGGTCCCACACGGCATTGGCGAGCAGGTGCGTCCAGTAGTTGGCCGGCGCGCCCGCGATGATGCCGTCGTAGTCGTCGGGGTAGCGTTGCGCCTCCATCAGCGCCTCGCGGCCGCCGTCGGAGCACGAGCTGAAGTAGGAATGGGCCGGGGCATCCCCATAAAACGCGCGGATAATGGCCTTCGCCTTCGCGGCCGTCTCATGAATCGCGCGGTAGCCGAAATCGGCGATTTTCTCGGGATGCGCCCGCGCCCAGGCGGCGTCGTTGAACGCGGCCTGATGGCCGGTATCCGTGGAGGCGGTGGTGTATCCGTGCGCCACGGCGTCGCCCATCTGATCGTAACCGAGGGAGCCGGCGAAGCCGCCGTTGCCGACGCCCTGGAACCGGCCGTTCCATCCCGAAGCGGGCATCCACACTTCGAACTGGATGCTGGAGTCGGGCGACGGGCTGATCACCCCGGCGACGCGGCAGAAGGCGGGCAGGTTCGCAATCGCCCTGCCCGTGGGCGGCTGGAAGCTGCCGGCGGGCACGGATTCGGCGCGGGTGATGGTGGTGGCCGGCAGGGCGAGCTTCGCCAGACCGGGACAGTCCTGGGCCGCGAACGCCAGGCTGCCGCCGAGCATCAGGATCAGAGAGAGAATCGTCCGCATGTGTCGCTCCTGTCTCGGACTAACCATGGACGGCTTTTCCGGCGCGCCGCATCCACGCCATTTCATCGTCGCTCATGGGGCCCAGGCGCAGGGCCTCGAGGGCGGCGGCGGCCTGCTGGTCGTCCTTCGGGCCGGTGATGCAGACGTCCACCGCGGAATTGCCGAGCACGAAGCGGTAGCAGTCGGTGGCGGAGGGCACGCGCTCGCCCGCGGGCAGGCGTTTGCCGCTCAGCAACTGCGCCCAGCTTGTCGCCGTGAACACCACCACGCCCGGCCGCGCGCCATCCGGCGGAAGCTGCGGGAACACCTCCGTCTCCGCGCCGGTGTGCGCGGCGTTGTAGCGGACGTGCAGAATGCCAATGTCCGGGTCGGCGGCGAGACGCGGGATGAGCGCGCGGTTGTGGCTGGAGATGGCGATGTGCCGCACCAGTGCGCGATCGCGCAGATGGCGGGCGGCGTCCAGGATGCGCGTTGGGACCGCGTGATTCCACATGCCCAGCAGCAGGACGTCGGAGTAATCGTAGCCGATGCGGCGAAGCGCCCGCTCGACGCCGCCGTGCATCAGCGCGGCGATGCGCGAATAAGATTGCAGGACCAGCACCACGCGCTCGCGCCGCGGCTTGAGGTTCTGGAGCGCGCGGCCGAAGACGGCCCAGCGAATCGAGCCCCAGTACAGATAATTCAGCCCGTGCTCGAAGGAGCGCTCGATCATGGAAGCGGAAAGTTTTCGCCCGTAGCCGGCGGAAAGGCCGAGGCGGCCCACGTCCAGGCCGGTCCGGCCGAGGGTGGCGCGTTCCCACGTCATGCTGCAGTTATATCACCTGCGCTCGGGCACCGGGAAAAGCCCGCTGATGTCGCGCCCAGCCAATGTCTCACTCGTCTTTCACGCGTTTATGAAGACAGGAACGCCAGAAGAGCTGGCTGCCGCTCTGGGACTACCCGGCGCCGCAGCCAAAGAATGGCAGGTTCAGCATGTTCTGGTGAAGCGCCTGAAGGAAGTCGCGCGGCGCCAGAAGATCACCCACGCGGAGATCGCGCGGCGCGCCGGCACCTCGCGAACCAGGGTGACCGCGATCCTGAACGACGATCTCGATCACGTATCGAGCGATCCTCTGATCCGCATCCTCTACTCGCTCGGTTATCGCGTGAAAGTGTCGGTGGTGAGAGCAGCGTAGGGCATTGGATCAGCTCTCGCCGAATCCCTCGAAGCGCTTCGGGTTCGTGCTCAGGTCTGCCGGCAGATCCTTCGCCGCACCGACGATGCGGGCCGCATGCGCAGCAAAGCGGACGGCGTCATAGCGCCGATGTTCAGCGAAACGTGAGTGTTCGCCATCGCTCGACGGCAGAAAACTATGAGGACCGGCAGGCACACGAGGAAGCCGGCAATCGCCATCGCCCAATCCAGGCCGGATCCTGTATCCGTGCGGGGGTCGAAGCTGACAGTCCCTCCTGTGCGCAAGCGCTCGCGGCGAAAATGAGACAGACAGCGGCGCTCGTCATGGAAACACCATAATCATATATAGTGCTACGGGCGTGAGACGATGACCAACGGGATGAAGACTGCCGATTTCAGCGGGAAACTCACGCCGAACGGCCAGATCGCGGTGCCGCCGGACATTGTTGCGATGGTTCCACCGGGGGAACAGATTCAGGTCGTACTCCAGTGGGGCGTCTCAGAGGGCGATGCCGACTGGCGTGCGGCGGGGCGACGGCGATTCGAAGCAGCGTATGTTGCCGAGGACTCGGTCTACGAATCGCTGATCCATGACCCAGACACCCGGTGAAGTCGTCCTGGTTCGGATCGACTTTCACCAGACGGGCCGTAAGCTAAGTCCGGCCGCAGGTGGTCCGTGGGCGGTCCGCCACGATGTCAGGCGATGGAAAAGCGGATCTTCGTTTCCGCGATATGTCGTCGAACGGCGGATAGTTCCGCTGCTACTTCGTCCTGAACAGGCAACTTTTCCAGAAACCGCGTTACAGCCTCCAGTCGGGGCAAGTCGCGCCTGGCTTGATCGCGCAATTGCCTCCAGGTTCGCAGGTCCGCTCGATCCAGACGAATGTGAGAATTCGAATAGGCGCCGCACGGCGTCAGAGCTTCCAATCCGCCGTCCTCTCGCTCACGAAGGTGATGGACGTAGGGATCTTCCACGCATGAGTCCGCAAATTTCTGCCCGCGCGATGCCTTTTCCTCGGATGGCCACGTTTCCGACTTGTGCCCGTTGCATCCCCGGCACGCATAGTACAGGTTGCTGTAACTGCAGACGAGATCCGGGAATTTGCTCTTCGGTCTGAAATGCTCAACCTCGAATGCTTCTTCGCCACCCATGTACGATTCGGTGCGCTCGCAATAGGCACATCGCTGCAGAAAGTCCCGGCGCAAGTGGTCTTTGTATTTTCCGGGTGCGGAATAAACGGGCGGGTTTTCCTGGCGCACGAAGAGAGCCATCGTGACGACTGATTCGGACTATCGCCGAAGCTTGACCAGCAGATCTTCGATTGATTCCAGCAGCTCGGTTCGCTCCAGTTCCCACTGGCGGTTCCGGGCTTCAATTTGCGGATCTCTGTCTTCGGCGTCGAGGCGAGCTTCGATGCGCTCCAATTCGAAGCGTTCCAGCGCTGTGAGGTGACGGTCCTGCCGCTCGTCTACGATCTGGTGATACCGTTCCCGGACCTCGCGGTCCGCCATTGAAGCAACCCTGGTCAATACCTCCCTGACGTCCGGGCTGGTGGCAGCAGCGGATGCCGGCACTCGCCGTTCGCCTGCGTGCTTGCCACGCGACGCCGCCCAGTTGGCGTGCCTTCGTGCCGGGTCTTCCGAATGGCGGTGGCAGTTTCTCACACCGACGCTTAGGTTATTCGCTCTTTTCAGCATTTTCGGTATCCAAGGCTATGCTCTTTGTATGCTTCTTGAGTATATCCAGTTGCTCACTGGCCCGTTTCATGCCCGCAAACAAGCGTCTGAACTGCGATTCGGTCATTTGCACGGAGGTTCGTTGTTTCTGACCATCGCTGTCCGCGCTAAAGATTTCTAGAGTGGCGAGGTAGGTGAGGCCGAGGAACCTTCGATACGAACCTTCGTCACGGGTGTCTGACCAGAAGTAGTATGGAAGCCCCCCGAAAACCGGTCTCGCGTTCCAGACAATGTTGACATCCGCGATGGTGGGCAGCCCCAAGACCTGCTGAAGATCCTCGCGCGCGCCAATCCAGAGGCGCTCGCGGATCGCCGAGAGGCTTATGAGCATTTTGGAGACGACGCTGATCTCCTCCTGACTGCATCCCAGTAGGAGCAAATCCCTTTCGATCTCTGGCAGCTCCAATTCGTAGCTCTGCCAATTGTCGAGCAGAGTACGGACCACCTCCGCAGCTTCTTGGAACTGCTGAGGCAGTAAAGGGCTCGCGACGATTTCAGCAGGAAGACTTGACATCTCCAAGTCATAGTTGCTCGTTGACAGAAACCACTGCACAAGAGCGTTCTGCTGCTCGTCACTGAGCCCAGCCAGCGCCTTCACCTGGCTCTTGAAGTCGTCGGTGGGCCAACGAGCCGGCCCGAAGATCTTGTATTCCACGGATGCACCCTCCAGTTCTGTCAAGAACATCGTATCTCACAGGAGAACCCACCAGGCCCATCCCCGTATAATGGTGGCTGCCTCGGTAACTCATGTTCGACAACCTCTCCGAAAAGCTCCAGCGCGTCTTCAAGAACCTGCGCGGCGAAGGCAAGCTCA
>CAYVPZ010000189.1:0-8026 GCA_964453955.1 uncultured Solibacteraceae bacterium
ATGAGAACTTCTCGATCTGCTCCTTCTTGCGGTCCATGTAGAAGATTTCGTCGCAGAGGAACAGGTGCAGGTCCTTGTGGCCCTCGCGGGGCAGTTTCAGCTCGATGGGATCGAACTGGAACAGGAGATCGTAACCGAACGCGCCCACCAGCGCGAGGCGGCCGTCCTCGGGCGTGCGGAACTCTTCCACCAGCAGGCGCAGAACGGAGAACGCGGACGGCTGCTTGCTGCGTTCCTCTTCGGCGAAAAGGGGCGGCAGGGGCTTCAGGCGGCCGGCCAGCGTGGCGCCGTCGAATGCGAGCGAATCCCAGTGCGGATGAGGCGCCAGCACGGGGTACAGGATGCGGTTGAGAATCTCGCCGCGCGCGTTGAGCGGGCGGAACTCGATGCGGCGTCCCCACGCGACGATCTCGAGCGGCGGGCAAAGGGAGGCGATGTCCCAGCGCGAATAGCGCTCCGGATATTCGTATCCGGACGAAAGGTAGATTCCGCGGTTGGTGTCGAGCTGGCGCAGCAGGTGGCCGAGCCCCTTGCGGAACGGCACTTTCGAGGACGTCCTGCGCACGGCGATGCCGTGCGGCGTAGAGTACTCGAGGCGTGGCATAAGGCGAAAAAGATACACCGGGCCCCCAGTGGAGAGCCCGGTGAGAATTTTCAGGATAGCATCGCGGGGCGCAAGCCGAAGGGAGCCGGAACGTGGCTGGCCGCCGATGAACACAGATGAACGCCGATTGAAAAAGATTTATCTGCGTTCATCGGCGTTTATCCGCGGCCAAAAACCCTATGATCCCGCCGTGCCCACCAAAATGATCGCGAACGGAGTATCGCCCAGCTTCTCCTGCAACACCCAGTCGGTATCGCCCTGCTTGTCGAAGCCGGCCTTGAAATCCGTGTCGGGATTCCAGATGCTCAGCACCAGGGGATGCGTCGCGCCGGAGGCCTTGCGGCTCACGGCCACCAGCGCGTCGAACGCCGGGGTGGCGTTCACATCGGTGTCCGTCGCCGCCAGCGAGAGCAGAACGAAGTCGCGCTGCGGGGCCACGCCCTGATGATCGCCATTCACCGGATAGTAGCTGTAGCGCAGCGTGTAGACGCCGGGCTTCACGGTGGTGCCGCGGCGGTCGGAGCCTTTATCGGGGAAACGAATCACCCCGAGCAGCGATCCGTGGGGAATGGTGGGCAGCGTCAGATCCGGCTCGCTCGATTTCGGGCCCGCCGGCGCAGTGGTACGCAGCCAGATCTCGCACACCGTGCCTTTGGGGCCGGTGATGCGGACCCCGTCCTTCTGCAGCGCATCGCGGATGGCGGGTGACGCTTCCGCGGGCGGCGCGCCGGCCGGCTCGCTCTTGTACTGGCCGAACGCCAGTGCGCCGGCGGCGAAGACGAAGGCAATTCGTGCGGCAGTTCGCATACTCCTCATATTGCCAGAGACGACCGAGCGGCGCGGGACGTTAGCAAGGGGAGTAAAGGAAGTAAAGGAAGTAGAGGGAGTACAGGCAATCGTCCACAGCGTACTTCCTCCATTCCCTTTACTCCCCTTACTCCCTCTACTCCCTTTACTTCATAATGGTCTGTCATATGCCACCCCATCGACGCGATCTTCTGCAAATCGCCGGCCTGTTCGGCGCCCTTCCTCTCCTGGCCGCCGAAGACACCGAGCCGCGCCTCATCGACTCGATCATTGACCAGGCGCACGCCAGGATCAACCCGCATCCGTTCGGCGAACACCGGCTCTACTTCCACGGAACCACCGCTAATGGCCGTACCGCGTCGGCGGGCAGCGTGTGGGTGAAGCCGGGCATGGAACCGCACCCGCCGCACCAGCACCCCGAGGACGAATTCCAGGTGATTGTGGAGGGAACCGGGGAGATGCTGCTGGACGGCAAGCTGACCCCGGCCGGCCCCGGCGCCATGATGTACTGCGCGGGCGGCAAGCTGCACGGCGTCCGCAACACCGGCTCGACGCCCATGGTCATCTACTACTGCCAGTTTCAGGCCTGACCCGCCGATGCACCTCGTCTACATTCTCTCCACCGGCGGCACCATCGAGAAGGTCTACTCCGAGCAAACCGGCTCCGTGCAGAATCTCGACAGCAAGATCGACCGCTATCTGCGCGCTCTGCGTCTGCCCGACCTCGACGTGCGCACGTTTCGCCTGATGAACAAGGACAGTCTGGAGATGACCGGCGATGACCGCCAGTGCGTACTCGACGCCGTCCGCGAGCGCCTGCGGGATCCCGCGCCCATCGTGATCACGCACGGAACCGACACTATGGTGGAGACCGGCATGGTGCTGAAGAACGAGTTGCCCGATCTCGCCGTGCCCATCATTCTCACCGGCGCCATGACGCCGCTCGGTTTCGAGGGCTCCGACGGTTTGCAGAATCTGACCGAAAGCCTGCTGGCGGCGCGCATTCTCGCCCCCGGCGTCTACGTGGTCATGCACAACGAAGTGTTTCCCATCGAGCACGCGCGCAAGGATCGCGAAAAGGCCCGATTCGTATGGAAGTGATCCGCGCGCGCCGCTTAACCCTTCCGTTCACCATCTTCGTCAGTGCGTTCCTGCTGTTTCAGGTGCAGCCCATCATCGGCCGCTACGTGCTGCCGTGGTTCGGCGGCGGCCCCGCGGTGTGGACCACCTGTCTGCTGTTCTTTCAGGTGGCGCTGCTGGCCGGATACGGATATGCGCACTGGCTGGGCGGGCGTTCGAACGCGCGCACGCAGGCGGCGGTCCACGTGGTGCTGCTTACGGTCTCGCTGGTGTTCCTGCCCATTGCGCCGGCCAGCATCTGGAAGCCGGTGTCGCCGGGCGATCCGGTGGGCCGCATTCTGCTGCTGTTGACGGCCACGGTGGGCGCTCCCTACATCATGCTGGCTGCCACCGGACCCCTGCTGCAGCGCTGGTTCAGCCTCAGCCGCCCCGGCGAATCGCCGTATCGTCTGTACGCGCTCTCGAACGTGGGATCGTTTCTGGCGCTGCTGAGCTATCCGTTTCTGGTGGAACCGGTGTTGCGTCTGCGCACGCAGGTGCTGGTGTGGACGGCGGTCTATCTGCTGTTTGTCGCGCTGTGCCTGCGGTGTGCATGGCGCTTTGGCAGCTCGGGGATTGCCGTGGCCCGGGCTGACACGGTACCCGCGGAACGTCCATCGCTGGGGACCATCCTGTTCTGGCTGATGCTGGCGGCGTGCGGGTCCACGCTGCTGATGGCCACCACCAATCAGATGTGCCAGGAGATCGCGGTAATCCCGTTCCTGTGGATTGTGCCGCTGTCCATCTATCTGCTCACCTTCATCCTGTGTTTCGAGAGCGAGCGCTGGTACCGTCGCATTGTGTTCGCGGTGCTGGCGGGCATACTCGCGCCGGCTTGCTGCGCGCTGGTGTCGGCGGGATTAACGGTGGCCTTGTGGATGCATCTGGCCGTCTATCCGGTGGCCCTGTTCGCGCTGTGCATGCTGTGCCACGGAGAGCTGGCGCGATCGCGCCCGGCGCCCGCGCATCTCACGTTGTTTTACCTGCTGGTGGCGGCGGGAGGCGCGCTGGGCGGCGTGTTTGTTGCCCTCGCCGCGCCGCATTGGTTCGACACATATCTGGAATACCCCATCGGTCTGGCGGCGGCCTGCCTGCTCGGCTTTATCGGCTGGCTGCGCACGGGCGCGCTCCGTCAATGGACCCGCGACAATTTCCGCATCCGCGTTCCGCTGATGGCGCTGCTTCTCGGCGGCATCACCGCCGTCGCCACCACGGTGATGAACGGGCAGCAGCCGGCGCTGGCGGCCTGGCGGAATTTCTATGGCATCCTGCGCGTGTCGCAAAGAAGCGACATCAACGGCCCCTACCGCCAGCTGATGCACGGGCGCATCCGCCACGGTTTCCAGTATCTGGTGCTGGGCATGCGCGACTGGCCCACCACCTACTATGGCCCGCACAGCGGTCTGGGCCTCGTGCTGAATAATTACCATCCCGCACATCGCCGCGTGGGCGTCATCGGCCTCGGCACCGGGACCATTGCCGCGTATGGCCAGCCGGGCGAAGTGTTCCGCTTCTACGACATCAACCCGGATGTGAAGATGATCGCCTCCGGCTGGTTTTCGTTCCTGAAGGACTCGCCCGCGCAGATTGAGGTGGTGCTGGGCGACGCCCGCGTACAACTGGAGCGCGAACTCGCCGCCGGCGATGCGCAGAATTTCGACGTGCTCGCCGTCGACGCATTCTCCAGCGACGCCATCCCCATTCACCTGCTCACCGCCGAGTGCGCCGACGTCTACCGCCGCCATCTGAAGCCGGACGGGGCGCTCCTTTTGCACATTTCCAACCGGTCGCTCAACCTGCAGCCGGCGGCGCGCGGCATGGCCGAGCACCTGGGATGGCAGACTCTGTT
Organism: uncultured Solibacteraceae bacterium; assembly: GCA_964453955.1. GTDB lineage: Bacteria > Acidobacteriota > Terriglobia > Bryobacterales > Bryobacteraceae > CAWACP01. Next base: position 4,380 of record CAYVPZ010000189.1, read on the forward strand.
CGTCTCCACCGACGATGTGAAAGAGACCGGTGAATACGGCTCGGACTGGGTGCTCATTTCACGGAATCAGGCGCTGCTGGATATCCCGGCCATCGCCGGCGAGGACACCGAGTGGGACCATCCGGGGGAGAAACCGATGGTATGGACCGACGATTTCTCCAGCCTGTGGCGGGCGCTGAAGTAAGCGATATTCGGTGTGAATCCGGTGTGGCTCAATTCCGGCGGCCGACAACCGCCCGGTAACCTGATGATCCGCTGTGCGGGCAAACGCGCGAGCGAGGCGCACTCGCGTCATTGCGCGTCTGAGATGAAGGTCCTGCTGTTTCCTCCGCCGGGTTATGCGCGAGCGGGTGAGGCGTGCCAAGCCTTCCACACCAGGTAAAACAGAATGGCGTGAAAGGCGATTGTCGCAGCGAGAATGAGCCCGTCGGACGCTGTGAAAGGAATCGGTACGACGTGGATCTTAACAACCCCCGGTTTGACGTCGGACAAACTAACACGTTTCGGCCAACCGGCCTGCCGAATGCGAAACCCCGCTATTGCATCGACTAGTATCAACAGAAAGACAATGACGGTCAGAGGTGCTTTCAGGCGACGCATCGAATTGGCTCCTCTTGGAGAATCAGCCAGCGGCCAGGAACTGCTCCAACGCCGCCTGGAGTTCCGGAATCCGCGCGGACGCAACGTTTCAAACCTCGTCGAGATCCACCCCGATGTAATCGTGAATCAGGACGTCGCGCATGCCGCAGATACTCTTCCAGTCGAGCGACGGCAGGCGTCCCCGTGCGTCGCCCGAAACGCGCTTCGCCGCTTCGCCGATCACTTCCACGTTCCGAATAACGGCGTCCTGCAATTCGTCGGATGCCATGAACGCCTCCCTGCCCGGTCGGATGAAACGCGTTATGCGCTGGCAGCGCTCCAGCATGTGGTAAAGATACAGCCGGTCGTCTTTCAAAGTGGCGTTGCCTCGCGAAGGATCCGGTCGCGCACATACCAATGGAGCGAATTCTCGGTCCCGACATGGACTTTGATGCCAAGCAGCTCCTGGAGATCCTGGACCAGCCCGGCGTGATCCAACAAACTCCTGTCCGGCTCCCAGGCTACCAGCAGATCGAGATCGCTGCTGTCGTTGGCTTCGCCTCGGGCAACGGAGCCGAACACACGCAGGTCGTGGGCCCCACGCCGCGCCGCGAGCCGGAGAATTTCCTCCCGTCGTTCCGCGCGCAGTGTCTCCAAGGTGACCATGGTAACCGTTGTAGCATAGGGGCCTTTCGGAGCGCCCCGGCTTCGCGGGCTCCGTCTCTACTTCTTCCCCTTCGCCTTGGCGTCTTTCGCCATCTTCGCCAGCAGCGCCGCCGCGTCCTTGTTCTTCGGATACGGCTTCACGGAGCTGGTGGCCAGCGTGATCAGCATGTCGTGCCGATTCGGCATATCCAGCTTTTTCGGCCCGTACAGAGACGACAGGTCATACAGCGCCTGGCCCATTCCCACCATGAACGTCTCGGTGGCCACCGCGGGTTTGGGCTGGCGGAACACCTCCTGCGCTTTGGCGGTGTCTTCGCCCCCACCCACGGCGCGCGCCGCCGCCAGCATGACGCCGCGCTGAATCATGGCCAGCTCGAGAGACTCGACGTCCGCCGCAGAGAGGGGCGCGCCCATCGCGAAGCGGTCCCGCTGCATCGGCACGGCGGCATTGCCCACCGGCGGCCAGGCGAATTCCAGAGAAATCGTCTCCTGTTTGTTGGCCGCGGAAAACTTCTGGTACGTGTCGGCCAGTTCCAGAGCGGTGCTGTTCGCGGCGGATTGCCAGGCGCTCATCTGCCGGCGAATCTCGCTGGCCCGCGCCGGGCTCTTGTGGATGGCGGCCTCGCCCGCCTCGGACAAATCGACGTATCCGCGGGCCACGCCGGCGCCCACCACGATCTCCCAGGGGCTCGCTCTCAACGTGTATTCGTTCTGGTCGGCCGTGAGATGCGAGAGGTTGTCGAGCGTCTTCAGATAGTCGCCCGCCCGCCACGTTTCGCCGGCCGCCCCCCAGTAGAATGGCGGCGTGCCGGGCTGTGGCGCACTCGGCCCGGAGCTGCACGAAGTCAGACACAAAACCGCTATGGCGGCGCACGAGGCCGCTGAAATCAACCGCCGATATGCCATGATTGCTCCCTTGAAATCGACGCGCCCAGGCGCGCCAGGAACGCGAGCTGCCGTCGCGCCCCACGCAATGTTTATCACCTCCGGAGCGCGGTTACAAGGGGCCCCCGCCCGCTAACAAAGGCCGCTGTGCCGGCCCCTCAATACGTACTCTGGCGATCACAAGGCGAACGGAGTGCATATTTTTGTACGTGCACCGCCGGCAGGGCGCGTCTGTCAAAGTGAATCGCGAACAGGTATATTGATGTAGTCATGGCGCTCCGGAGTCGCCAGCCTGCCATGGCCGGCGTCGGTCGCCCGGATGGGGCGGTGGACCGGCTGCGGGCGAAGTTGGGTGGTGTAGAGGGGGTGCAACGTGCAGTATTACCGTATTATGCTCATGGCCGGCGCGCTGGCCGCCGGCGGTTTCTGCGCAGCGGCGCCGCAGGCCGGCGGGAACGAGCCCGCGCCGGCCAGCTCCGTGCCGACCATCAAGGCGGAGACTCGTCTGGTGCTGGTGGATACGGTGGTTACCGACAAAAAAGCGGCCTACGTCACCGACCTCACCCAGAAGGATTTTCGCGTCTGGGAGGACAACAGGGAACAGACCATCAAGAGCTTCTCCTACGAACAGGGCGCCGCGTCGCCGGCGAATCCGCAGAAGCGCTACTTGATCCTGTTCTTCGACAATTCCACGATGGCATCCGGCGAACAAATGCGCGCCCGCGCGGCCGCGCTGAAGTTTATTGAAGGGAACGCCGGACCGAATTCCGCGATGGCGATTGCCAATTTTAGCGGAATTCTGCAAATCGCCCAGAATTTTACCACCGACTCGGAGAGGCTGAAGCGCGCCGTCAGCGGGCTGAAACTGTCCACCGTTTCGCCGGTGCAGGATACTACGGCGGAAGTCGCCACGGTCGGCATGCCGTCGCTCGGAGGCGGCGCGGCGGATTTCGGCATACACACCAGTCTCCTGGCGTTGCGCAGCCTGGCCAAAAGCCTGGCCTTGGTGCCTGGCCGAAAGACGCTCATCCTGCTCACCTCCGGCTACAGAATCAGCCCCGAAGAGATGTCCGAGGTGACCGCCGCGATCAATGAATGCAACAAAGCGAATGTGGCGGTTTATCCGATTGACGTTCGCGGTCTGGTTGCAGGAGGCGGAGACGTCACCATGCCAGGTTCCATGGGACCCGGACCGCAAGGGGCGATCTTTGGAACTCCCGCGGGATACCCCGCGGCGGCGATTGTTCCAGCCAGCCTGGTCACGGCGGGGGGCTTCACGGTGTGGCCGTACGAGCAACTGGCCTACGTGGGCGGATCCTCCTCCGGGGCGTTTTCCCCGGCGCAGCGCGGTGGCGGCGGAGTGGGCGGCGGGGGTGGCACAGGCGGCGGTACCGGTGGCGGTACCGGTGGCGGAACGGGTGGGGGGCGCGGTGGCACCGGTGGCGGCAACGGCGGCGGGACCGGTGGTGGAACCGGTGGTGGGAGCCACGGTCAGAACGGATGTAGTGCCCACGGCG
>CAYVPZ010000190.1:0-7988 GCA_964453955.1 uncultured Solibacteraceae bacterium
GGCGGCCGCACCGGCGCCCAGATCCGCTTTCGACAAGGCAACGCTCGAGGACTACGTCCGGCATCTGATGGTGTTCGCGCCGGGGGTACAGGTGAAGATTGACAATCCGAAGCCTTCTCCGATCGCGGGATTGAAGGAAGTGGACATCCACGTCAGCTTTGGACCGAACGAGGAAGCTCTTCCCTTCTACGTGAGCGACGACGGTCGCCACATGATCAACATCTCCCAGGGCGGCGTCTACGATATCACTCAGAATCCGTTTCAGGAGGATCTGGATAAATTGAACACCGCCGGCGCTCCCAACTTTGGCACGCCTGGTGCGCCCATGACGCTGGTGGTGTTCAGCGACTTCCAATGTCCCCAGTGCAAAATTGAGGCCGAGGTTCTGCGCAAGAACCTGTTGTCGGCGTTTCCCACCCAGGTCCTGCTGTACTTCAAGGATTTCCCGCTGGAGTCGCTGCATCCCTGGGCCAAGGCGGCCGCGGCCACCGGGCGTTGCGTCCTCGAGCAGGGCCCGGAGCACTTCTGGAGCTACCACGACTGGGTTTATGCGAACCAGTCCGACATCAAGCCCGACAATTTCCGGGAGAAGGTCGACGAGTTCGCGAAGAACGAGAAGCTCGACCAGATCCAGTTCGGCCGTTGCATGGCTGACTCCGCCGGCGCGGGCGCGAAGGTGGACAAGGAGATCGCCGAGGGCAAGGCTCTGGGCCTCAATGGGACGCCCACCATTTTCGTGAACGGGCGCAGGCTGGTGGGGAGCGTCCCGTGGGATAACCTCAGGGCCATCATCGAGGCCGATCTCGATTATCAGAAGACGCACCCCGGCACGGCATCCGCCGCCCCGGCGCCCAACCCTGGCGATGAGAAGTGCTGCGAAGTTACCATTCCCTCCGCGCTGAAGAAATAGGGTGGTGGCGCGGTTCACCCACTGCGAAAGGCGGCTCGAGATCGGGTAAAGCGCTCATGGCCGGAAGCGCCAGCCCGGCGCAGAATCGACTATGAGATGGACCCGGCTGGTAAGCCTGGCCAAGTGGTACCGGGGGCCGGATTGCATCGGGTACTGGAGACCAGGCCCTGTTTGGACCAGAGAATTGAGGCCGGAGTACTGCTGACCGGACGAGAGTGGAAACCGATACTGAGGTTGCCATGATTGCCCCCTCGAACGAGTTCGCCGTTACCCTGGATCACGACGTGTTTACGTTGCCACCGCTGATTCTCCACCCGTTTTCGGATGCCACGGGCCCGTCGCGGCTGGTGGAAAGCTCTCGCGCCAGCCTGATGCTGCACGGCCTGCTGCCCAACGCCGAGCACTCCAACGACGAACTGGAACGCCGGCTCCTGGACGGCCGGTACTGCGAGCTGCGCATGGTCTATTACGTTGGACGCGACATCACCCGCTGGATCGAGCAGTGCATGGACGTGGTCTCCCGGAATGCCGAGGCGTTTCCCGAAGGGCTGCAACTGCAGAGCTTCGCGGCGTATCTGGTGGAAAACTCTCCCGAGTGCGTGCAGGAGAAGCTGCGCAAGTGGGGGGTGAACGACTATCGTTCGATTTTCGCGCGCGGCGTGGCGCTCAATGTGATGTTCTCGGATGCGCCGATGCGCACTCGCCTGGGCGATGAGTTCGTTCGCAACTACCATCGTTACGCCGATCAGATCTTCCAGTGTTATCAAAGCCAGTCGACATGGACGCCGGTGGATTCGCACGGGGTGGTCTTCGAGCTGTACGCGTCCGGCGAATATTCGCGCATGCTCGAGCAGTCCTGGGGCGAGTAACCGCGCGGCTCCGATTGACGCGCCTCGTTCCACAGTGATTGAATCGGGGCATGAAGCTGGACGCTCTGGCAGCGCAACTCGGGTGTGCACTGGTGGGGGAGGGCGGCGTCGAGATCAGCGGCGTGGCCGGCATGGAGCACGCGGGTCCCTCCGAGATTACGTTCCTCGCCAATCCCCGGTACGCTCACAAGGTAAAGCAGACGAAGGCGGCGGCGATCATCGTCTCCGAGCCGGTGCGCGACGCGGCCATCGCCAGCGTCGTCTCGAAGAACCCGTATCTGGATTTCGCGCGCGCGCTGGCGCTGTTCTATCAGCCTCCGCGGCCGAAGCCGGGCATTCACGCCACGGCGGTGATCGCGGAATCGGCGCACATCGGCGAGAACCCTTCCATAGGCGCTTACTGTGTGATTGGCGAACGGGTGGCCCTTGGGCGCAATCCCGTGCTGCACCCGCACGTGGTGATCTACGAGGGCGCCGCCATCGGCGACGACTTTCTGGCCCACTCGCACGCCACCGTGCGCGAACACTGCCGCATCGGGAACCGCGTGGTGCTGGGCAACTCGGTGGTCATCGGCGGCGACGGTTTCGGGTTCGCGAAGGACGCCCACGGGAATCACATCAAGATCGCGCAATCGGGTCCCACCATCATCGAAGACGACGTGGAAATCCAGCAGCTCTCCTCGGTGGACCGCGCCACGGTGGGCGAAACGCGCGTGGGCCGGGGAACGAAGATCGATACGCTGGTGCAGGTGGGCCATGCCTGCACCATTGGCGAGCGCAACATCATCTGCTCGCAGACCGGTCTAGCCGGCAGTACGGTGCTGGGGAACGACGTCCTGCTGGCCGGTCAGGTGGGGGTTTCCGGACACCTGACCATTCACGATAAGGCCATCGTGTATGCGCAATCGGGCATCGGCGGCGATGTCGCGCCGGGCGCTGTAGTCTCCGGGTCCCCCGCGTTCGACGCGCGCGAGTGGCTGCGCGCGATCACCGCGTTCCCCAAACTGCCGGAGTTGCTGAGGAGGATGCGACAATTGGAAAAACGCACTCCGACGGGTGAGGAGAAAGACGCCGAAACGCATGGCCACTGACAATCCGAACAACGGCAGGCGGCCGCTCGCCTACAAGAACGAAGCCTTTCTGGATAGTTCGGACGCCCGCTCGCTGCGGATTCTCTCCGAGTATCTGGAGCCGCTCAGTCATTTCCGGAACGAGAAGATCCGCGACACCATCGTGTTCTTCGGCTCGGCGCGCATTCGCGAGGACGGTCCCGGCGCCCGCTATTATCAGGAGGCCCGCGAACTGGCGCGCCGCCTCGCCGAATGGTCGGACAATCTGGATAACCCGGTTTATCGTTTCGTGGTTTGCTCGGGCGGCGGTCCCGGCATCATGGAAGCCGCCAATCGCGGCGCGTTCGAGGCGGGCGCGAAGACGGTGGGCCTGAACATCGGCCTGCCCTTCGAGCAGCGCCCGAACCCATACATCACGCCGGAGCTGTCGTTCGAGTTCCACTACTTCTTCATGCGCAAGTTCTGGTTCGCCTATCTGGCCAAGGCGCTGGTGGTGTTTCCTGGCGGGTTTGGCACCATGGACGAGCTGTTCGAGATCCTGACGCTGGTGCAAACGCGCAAACTGGAGAAGAAGATCGCCATCCTGCTGTACGGAACCTCCTACTGGAATGAAGTGGTCAACTTCGAGGCGATGGTGAAACACGGCACCATCGCCGCGGACGACGTCAGCCTGTTCGATCGCGCCGACGATCCGGCGAGCGCCTTCGAGATTCTCAAGGACCGGCTGACGAAATACTACCTGCAAAAGGAACCGGCAACGGAGCCCGGAAACGCGCCCGACATCGCGAAATCCCGGGTATGAGTGGTGGACACACGTCTTCAGGAAAAGTTGCGGCGTACGAGCAAGCTGGAGCGGACATTTGCCGTGCTTCTGCTGGTGTATGTGTGCCTGCTGCTGGTGGTGCCGCACAGCGTGTTCGTAACGCTGTTGCAACTAGCGCTGCTGGGGGCGGGCGGATGGCTGCTGTTTCGCGTGGCGCGGATGGGCGTGCGCAAGCTGATCTGGGGGTTGCGCAATCGCCTGCTGGTGGCGTACCTGTTCATCGCGGTGGTGCCGGTGCTGCTGGTCGTCTCGCTGGCCGGGATGGGCTTCTACATGCTCACCAGCCAGCTTGGCGTGTACGTGGCCAAGGATGAACTGGATCACAGAATTGCGCGGCTGAGGGCCGCAACCGAGGCGATCGCTCATTCCGATGCGGGGTCGCGGTTGCCCGCCCTGCACGGACACGCGCGGGTCCTCTCCGGCCGCTTTGCGGGACTTTCCCTGATCCTGCGCCAGAGCGGCGGCACTTCGGTTCTGCCGGAAGACGGCGGCATGGCTCCGCCGCCGGATGGCTGGGGCGAGGAGAGCGGCATTGTCTTTCGCGACCATCGCTTCTTCCTTTGGTCGCACAGCGTGGGGGACGGCGCGGACGTCACCGCGCTGGTGCCGGTGGACAATGGCTATCTGAGTAACATGGCGCCCGGGATTGTGGTGAAGCTGGAGCCGCCCCTGCGCCCCAAGCCCGGCGAAGAACCGCTGGCGCTGGCGCGAGGCGCCATCGGAATCGCGCCCCCGTTACCGCCGCCGGCGAACCGGCTGGACATGGCCTTTCCCTGGGTGTCCGACCTCCCGCTGGCGGTGTGGGATGCGCCCGGGAAAACGCGTGTGGCAACGCTGCTGGCCAACACGCGCCCATCGGTGATCCTCGACCGCATCTTCCCCCAGATCCCCAATCTGGACGCCGAGGACCTGCTGGGGGTGGTGCTGTTTGGCACCGCCATTCTGTTTCTCATCGTGGAGTGCGTGGCGCTGGCGATCGGCGTTTCGCTGACCAGAACCATTACCAGCGCCGTACACGACCTGTATGAGGGAACCCAGCGTGTCATCGAGGGCGATTTTTCGTGGCGCATCCCGGTGGCCCGCAACGATCAGCTCGCCGAACTGACCACCTCGTTCAACGTCATGACCGGCAACGTGGAGCGGCTGCTGTCGGTGGCGCGGGAGAAGGAACGGCTGCAGTCGGAAATCGAGATCGCGCGCGAAGTGCAGAATCAGCTTTATCCCAAGAGCATGCCGGCCACGCGAACGCTGCGCCTCACCGCCGTCTGCCAGCCGGCGCGCATGGTCTCCGGCGATTACTACGACTACCTGCGCATCGACGATGGCCGGCTCGCTCTCTCCATGGGCGACGTCGCCGGCAAGGGCATCTCGGCCGCGTTGCTGATGGCTACCCTGCAGTCGTCGTTGCGCGCGCAGTTGCGGAGCACCATCGAGGTGGCCGCTCCCTCGAGCGCGCCCGCCCGGCCGCGCCATTTCTCCACGGCGCAACTGGTGAGCGAGCTGAACGACCATCTCTACACTTTTACCGCGCCGGAGAAATACGCGACGTTCTGGCTGGGGATTTACGAGGAGGGGACCGGGATGCTCACCTACACCAACGCCGGCCACCTGCCGCCGGTGTTGTTCCGCAACGGGCGCGCCATCTCCCTGGACGTGAACGGCATGATTGTGGGCGCGTTTCCGTTCGCTCAGTATGAGGAGAGCCGCATCGAGCTGCTGCCGGGCGATCTGCTGGCGTGCTACACCGACGGCATCACCGAGCCGGAAAACGAATATGGTGAAATGTTCGGGGACGAGCGTCTTTTCGAGTTGATCGAAAAGAACCTCGAGCGCGACGAGGAGAAGATCGCTGCCATGGTGATGGACGCGGTGCGGCAGTGGACGGGCTCGCCCGAACTCTTCGACGACATGACCCTGATGCTGGCGCGAAGGCAATAGATGAGACAGATACGCCGGAGACTCCTGCGGATCGCCATCGCGATCGCGCTCACTCTGGTGGTGGGCACCATCGGCTTCACGGTGGTGGAACACTGGCCCCTGTTCGACTCCTTCTATATGACCCTGATCACCATCACCACGGTGGGTTATCAGGAAGTGCACCCGCTGTCGCAGGCCGGTCGCATCTTCAATTGCTTCCTCATTTTCTTCGGCGTCAGCACCATGTTTTTCGCCATCGGCGGAATGACGCAGATCATCATCGAGCTCGAACTCAATCAGTATTTCGGAAAGCGGCGGATCAGAACGATGATCGAAAACCTCAGTCAACACTACATCGTCTGCGGCTATGGCCGGGTGGGGCGCGGCGCGGCGTCCTGTCTGCGTAGCGCGGGCGTGCCGTTCGTGATTATCGACAAGGACGACGAGAAGGTGGAGCGGGCCATTCATGACGGCATGCTGGGCGTGCTGGCCGACGCCAACAGCGACGACACGCTGCGCGACGTGGGCATCATGCGGGCCATCGGGCTCATCGCCACGCTGGCCACCGACGCGGACAACCTGTTCCTGGTGATCTCGGCGCGCACGCTGAACCCGGAGTTGAAGATTTCGGCGCGCATCGCGGAAATGACGTCCGCCGACAAGTTCCGGCGGGCCGGCGCCGAGCACGTGTTCGCTCCGTACGACATGACGGGCAACCGCATGGCCGAGGCGCTGATCCGGCCGCACGTCTACCAGTTCATCGACTTCACCACCCGGCCCGGCGAACTGGGACTGAACGTATCGCTCGAACAAGTGCCGGTGCCCGAGTCGAGCGATCTGGTGGGCCAGTCCCTGCGCGAGCTGCAGTTGCGGCGCGAGCTGGGCGTCATCGTGCTGGCCATTCGCAAACCCGACGGCAACATGCTCTTCAATCCGCCGGCCGAAGCGGAAATCTGCGGCGGCGACTGTCTCATCGTGATGGGCGGACAGGACGCCCTGCGCAAGCTGAGCCGCTCCATTGCGGAGGTGAAATGAAGGTTCTCACGGCCGCGCAAATGCGGGAAGTGGACCGCCGCACCATCGAGGCGGGAATTCCCGGAATTGTCCTGATGGAGAACGCTGGACATCGCGTGCTGGAAGCGATGGAGCGGAGGTTTGCGCCGCTCGCCGAACAGCGCATCACCGTGCTGTGCGGAATGGGCAACAACGGCGGCGACGGTCTGGTGATTGCCCGGCAATTGCTGACGCGCATTCGCCCGCGCAGCCTGCACGTTCTGCTCGCCGCCCCAGCCAGTGGACTGGGCGGCGATGCGGCGGCGAACTACCACATGTTTATCGTCGCGGGCGGGTCCGTGGTGTACGACCTGACTGCGGAAATGCGCGATTCCACGCTGGTGGTGGATGCGTTGCTGGGAACCGGGCTCAGCGGCCCGGCGCGCGGGCGCTCTCTCGAACTGATTCGCGCCATCAACTCGGGCTTCCCTCTGGCGCAGGTTGTTGCGGTGGATCTGCCGTCGGGTATGCAGAGCGACAGCGGCCATCAGGAAGGCGAGGTGGCGCGGGCCGATCTTACCGTGACCTTCACCGCGCCCAGGCCGTGTCATGTGCTGGCGCCCGCCTGCCACGCCATCGGCGAGCTGGTGGTCGGGCAAATCGGTTCTCCCCCTGAGCTGTACGAGAAGGACGACTCCGTCTGGCTGGCGCTTTCCAGCCGGGATTTGTTCGGGCATCTGTTTGCGCCCCGTGTTCCGGACGGCAATAAAGGCCTCTACGGCCACGTTCTGGTGATCGCGGGCGCGCGCGGGAAGACGGGCGCGGCGGGCATGTGCGGTATCGCTGTGTTGAAGGCGGGGGCCGGGCTCTGCACCGTGGCATCGGCCGAATCGGCCATCAACGTGATTGCGGCGTACGCGCCCGAGATCATGACCGAGCCGCTTGCGGAGACTGGCGACGGTTTCATCTCGGCCCAGGCGCTGCACGATGGGTCTCTGGAGCGCGCGCTGGCGCGCAGGAATGTGCTGGCCTGCGGCCCCGGTCTGGGCACCCATCCCGAGACCGTGGAATTTGTGGCGTACCTGGCAGCGCACGCGACCATTCCGCTGGTGCTGGACGCCGACGCGTTGAACGGTCTGGCGGGCGGGCAGTTCGGCGGCGGCGTGGGGCCGCGCGTGCTTACGCCGCATCCCGGCGAGATGGCGCGGCTCACCGGCCTCGGCATCGCCGACGTGCAGACGGACCGCACGGGAACGGCGCGGGAGTTTGCGCAGCAGCACGGCGTATGGCTGGTGCTGAAGGGCGACCGCACGCTGATCGCGGCCCCCGACGGGCGCGTCTTCGTGAACCCCACCGGTTCGCCCGCGATGGCCACCGGAGGCACGGGCGATGTGCTCACCGGTCTG
>CAYVPZ010000191.1:0-3742 GCA_964453955.1 uncultured Solibacteraceae bacterium
TATGTCAGGATGTTATCAAACACCCATGCGATTGTTTACCGGCCTCGACCTGCCTGCCCACGTGTCGGCCGCCCTCGAGCGGTTGCTCGAAACGTTGCGGCCGATGGCGCGCCTGCGCTGGACGCCCGTCGCCAACCTGCACGTCACCACGAAGTTCATTGGCGAGTGGCCGGCGGCGCGTCTGGAGGAGATGAAGTCGGCGCTGGCGGCGGTGCCCGGCCGCACGCCCGTCCTGGTGGCCATTCGCGGACTGGGCTGGAGGCCGAACCCGCACAACCCGCGCCTTCTCTGGGCGGGTGTGGATGCACCCGCCCTGAACGATCTGGCCCGGGACCTCGACACCGCGCTCGCGAAGCTGGGCATCGCGCGGGAGCAGCGGGCGTTCACCGCGCACCTGACGCTGGCGCGCATCGGGAAGCCGGCGCCGCTCGAACCGGTGCAAAAGAGAATCGCCGGGCTTCCCCCTGCCGACTTCGGTACCTTCGAAGCCGACCGGTTTTTCCTGTACCTGAGCGAACCGGGTTCGGCCGGTTCCGTTTACACCAAACTGGCGGAGTTTCCATTCGCGAAATGATCCCCACCATCCTGCTTCTGAGCGCGTATCTGATCGGCGGCATTCCTTTCGGCTACCTGCTGGTGAAGCTCACCACGGGCCGCGACGTGCGTCAATTTGGCAGCGGCAACATCGGCGCCACCAACGTTCTGCGCACCAGCGGACGCGGCATCGGCGTGGCCACGCTTCTGCTCGACATCCTCAAGGGCGCGGCCGCCGTCTGGCTGGCCGGCCATTTCACTCACGGCTCGGTGCTGTGGATGAGCGCCGCCGCCCTGGCGGTGATGCTGGGCCATGCGTTCCCGATTTTCCTGAAGTTCAAGGGCGGCAAGGCCGTGGCCAGCTTCATCGGCGCCTTCGCTTACGTGGCGCCCGTGCCGCTTCTGGCGGTGGTGGTGGTGTTCGTCGTGGTGGTGGCCCTGACACGATACATTTCGCTCGGGTCCATCGTCGCGGCCGGCCTTTTCCCCTTGTTTGTCTGGCTGATACAGCGTCCGGCCTGGCCGCTGATTGCGGCATCGCTGATCGCGGGCGCCTTCATTATCTGGCGGCATCGCGCCAACATCGGCCGTCTCCGTGCCGGTAATGAGCACCTGTTCCGGTTTGGAGGCGCCAACTGAAGCACCTGGCCATCGTCGGCGGCGGAAGCTGGGGCACGGCCCTGGCCATTGTGCTGGCCCCGCGGTGCGAGCGCGTGCGCCTCTGGGTGAAGGAGGCCGACCTGGCCGCGCGCATGCGATCTTCGCGCGTGAACGACGCATTTCTCCCAGGCTTCGCGCTACCGGGCAACGTCGAAATCTCGGAACGATTCGAGGACGTCCTGCCGGGTGCCGATGTCCTGCTCGGGGTGATGCCCTCGAAGTACGCGCGCCGGGTCTACACCGAGATGCTCTCGCTGGTGGACAGGGAGATGTCCTTCGTCAGCGCTACCAAAGGGCTGGAGCAGGGTACTCTTCTACGAATGTCGGAAGTGGTTTACGATGTCATTGGCCAGCGGTTTATGCCGCGCGTGGCGGTCCTCTCCGGCCCCACTTTTGCGCGCGATGTTGCCGCATGCGTACCTACTGCTGTAGTAATATCTTCAACCGACGCCGCCCTGGCCCGAAACATCCAGCGCGACTTCTCCGGGCCCACTTTTCGGCTGTACACGAACTCCGATCCGGTTGGCGTGGAGGTGGCCGCCGCGCTGAAGAACGTGATCGCCATCGCCGCCGGGGTATGCCACGGCCTGGGCCTTGGTCATAACGCCATTGCCGCGCTGATCACCCGAGGCCTCGCCGAGCTGCGCCGCCTGGCCTGCGCCATGGGCGGGAACCCACACACCATGGCCGGTCTGGCGGGACTGGGCGATCTGGTCCTCACCTGCACGGGCGAGCTGAGCCGGAACCGTCGGGTGGGCATCGAACTGGCCAAGGGCCGATCGGCCGCGGACATTGTGGCGTCCATGACCATGGTGGCCGAAGGCGTTGATACTACAGCGGTAGCATTGAAACTCGGCACACGCTTTGGGGTTGATCTGCCCATTACCGCACAAATGGACAGGATTCTGCGCGGGGAACGCACGCCGCGGGATGCCATCCGCGAATTAATGGAGCGGACCCTGAAGGACGAGTGAATTCGCAACTTTCCGGCCCGGAAGGGGTTCATCAGGATATGACGGCGGTCGCCTCCCTCGAAAGGGACGCTGAGCTGATGCTCCGGCTTCGCGAAGGGGACGACACCAGCTTCGCCCTTCTGCTGAACCGGCACCGCGGGCCGGTGATCCACTTTCTCTACCGCATGGTGCAGAACCAGGGCGTAGCCGAGGAGCTGGCGCAGGAGGTGTTCCTGCGCGTATACAAGTCGCGCGGGACGTGGCAGCCCACCGCGAAGTTCACCACCTGGCTGTTTCGCATCGCCACCCATCTGGCGCTTAACTGGCTGCGGGACGGGAAAGCCGAAAGGGCGCAGGAGAGCATCGACGACACGGCGGGCGACGGGCCGGCACGGGAACCGCGGGACCGCTCGGGCACCATCGAGCAAAAGCTGGTGAACGAGGCGCGGCTGCGGGAGATCCGCACGGCCATCGAGGCCCTGCCTGGAAAACAGCGCGCGGCCGTGCTCATGCACAAGTACCAAGAGATGGAATATTCGCAGATTGCCGGTCTGCTGGGCTGCTCGGAATCGGCGGTAAAGTCGCTGCTGTTCCGGGCCTACGAGACGCTGCGCGCGCGGCTGGCGCACCTTGCGTGAGGGAGGGAGACTATGCGTTGTCCGATTGAGGCGGGAAACGAAGCGGAGACCATGGTGGCGCTGGCCGGCGGCCGCCTGACGCCCGCGCAGCGGGAGGCTCTGGAGCTGCACATGGCGGAGTGCGCCGCGTGCCGCCGCCTGGCCGATGCGCAGAATCTGGTGTGGAGCGCGCTGGAGGCCTGGACGGTGCCCGCGGTGTCCACGGATTTCGACGGCAGGCTGTTCGCCCGAATCGCGGCGGAGAAGCGCCGGCCGTGGTGGAAGGGGCCGGTGGAGTGGTTTTCGTGGAAACCCGCGCTGCCGGTGGCGGCGGCCTGCGCGGCCCTGCTCGGCGTGTTCCTGCTGCATGAGCCGGTATGGCACGACAGCGCTCCCGCGGCGCCCTCGACGATGGCCCGGCCCGCGGACGCGCAGAAGGTGGACGTCGATCAGGTGGAGCGCACGCTGGACGATATGGACATGCTGAACCAGCTCGATGCACCCCCTCCGGCGGGTTCCTGAGGCTGGTCATGAACGCGGACCGATTTACGGCTGCTCTGGTGCTTGCGGCGGGATTGCTCTGGGTGCCGGCCGTCGCGCAGGAGCAGCATCAGCCGTGGGTGCAACCGGAGGGACAGCGCTCGCCGCTCGATCAACTGGAGCGGCTCCGGCAGATGAGCCCGGAGCAGCGCGAGCGCGTTCTCGAGCGGCTGCCGCCGGAGCGCCGGGCCAGGATCGAACGGCACCTGCGGAACTACATCAATCTGACGCCGGAACAGCGCGCCCGTCTGCGCGACCAGTATGAAACGTTCCGGCAACTGCCGCCGGATAAGCAGCAGGCGTTCCGCATGCTGTTCGGACGGTTTCTGAACCAGCCTCCCGAGCGCCAGGAGCTGATGCGCGAGGAATTTCAGCGGCTGCGCCGGGTGACGCCCCAGCAGCGGCTGGAGAAGCGCTATCACAGCTTCGCCAAGCGCA
>CAYVPZ010000191.1:3752-5155 GCA_964453955.1 uncultured Solibacteraceae bacterium
GGAGCGCCTGAACGGCGGCGAATTCCACTACCGCTTCCAGCCGAACGAGCGCGACATCCTCTGGCGCATGGTAGAGCTGCTGCCGTAGCGTCCCAGGCAGGCGAAAACGCCTGCTCCACACTCCCCGGTCTGCGGCTTTTGTGGAGCAGGCCTTTGGCCTGCAACCGCTGTTAATCATGGTGCGGCTGACCCAGGGGGACGCCGAACTGCAGCCAGAACGCGGTCCCAACCGGCCGGTTCTCGGCGAGGAAATCCTTTTCATATTTCAGGATCATGACGTAACGCCGGAAATGATAGCGGATTTCCGGCCCGAAAGCTACGTTGCGCCCGCGATTTCCGCCCTCTAATATCGCTCCATTCTGCACATCGTCGGTGGTCTGCTGGTAGTAATACCCGTTTCCGCCAACCGCCAGGTTTCTGGTCAGGTTCTCCATCCCGTCGTATTCCCAAAGGAATTCGTTGCCGGAGCGATAGCGGGTGGCACTGTCGGAGCCGTTGACGATGTACTGGAATTTGGAGCTTATTTCGGTTCTTCCGCGGTCGGGCAAATACGAAAAAGCGCCCGAGGGCGCGGTGGCGTAGTTATGCTGGCCCACGTTCACCAGATCGGTCTTGTCATAGGAGAAGCCGGGAGTGTAGACTTCAAACCCATACCACCAGTTCAGCGCGCCCTTGTGGTACGCCACCATGTTTTCCAGATCGGGATTTGCAAAGCCGATCTTGTTCTGATGTCCGAAGGGAGCCTTCAGGTCCAGGTCCACCACGGGCAGAGCGGCCGTGCTTACCAGCGTGCCCCCCCAGCAGGTGGACGCCCCAGTTGTGCACCATTTTGAACGCGAAGGCGCTGGCCCGGAGATGAAACCCGGGAACCAGGGCGTGGCCATTGAAACCGGCGAGTTCGTTGGCCTCATAGAACTCATTGAACTCGAGGAGCAGAGTTCCTCCGTCGCCGGGCATTCTGCCCGGCATGACGGTCTCGACGCCGGCGGGGTAGACGCTCGCGCCGCCTTCGGTGGCACTGGCCACGCCGATCGCCGCCATTCCAAGAACGAGACCCATTGAGAAGCGGCGCCAGGTGGTCCGCGACTTCGTAACTGTATTGCCGGATTGTTTGTGCATAGCAGGCTCCTGTTTGCGCCGATAGCGCCAAACCGTGTTCACGGCTCTTATCGGCGCGCGGGTGGGAACAGTGAGCGGTGGGTTGAGAAAAACGCAGTCAAATCACATTAACGATGCCGGGTATTCCGCCGATGCGTCACTCAGGGCGCCGGTTTATCGCTCCGGGAGATCATACGGATTATGCAGCGGACGAACATTCGCACCAGGTTGCTGTTATGTTTCGGCTTTGTTGTCGTGGTGGCAACGGCGGCGGCCGTCTATTCCTTGTCCACCATCCGCCACCT
>CAYVPZ010000191.1:5165-7940 GCA_964453955.1 uncultured Solibacteraceae bacterium
GAGGAGGCGGACATCCCTGCCTCGCTGGCGTCGCAGGCACGCCGGGTCGCCACGGGCATAGCCGACATGCGCGGCGCCATGCGCGGCGTCTCCATCTTCTCAATGATGCATTTACCGGAGCCGTTCGCCAGGGCGCGTTCGACGTTCGACGACCGCGCGGCCGAGATGCGGGAAACAGTCCGGCAGATGCGGGCATCCGGACTGACGCCCGAGGAGCAGGAGGCCGTCAATGCGATTCAGTCGGCTTTGGACCAGTGGGTGGACAACTTCCGGGAGTTCGCCGATAT
Source organism: uncultured Solibacteraceae bacterium (assembly GCA_964453955.1). Classification (GTDB taxonomy): domain Bacteria; phylum Acidobacteriota; class Terriglobia; order Bryobacterales; family Bryobacteraceae; genus CAWACP01. The sequence continues at coordinate 5,453 of CAYVPZ010000191.1, forward strand.
GTCCGCGGCCGGGCAAGGGGAGGAAGCCAGCCAGATCACCCTGAAAAAGACAACGCCTGTCATGGACACCCTGGAGAAGAACGCCGCTGCTTTCGGCCAGCAGAACAGCGTTCGTCGCGACGTGGCCATCGCCGCCGTGGAAACCGGCATTCAGCGCAATGAACTGGTCGTTGCGGTGCTGACCGTGCTGGTGCTGCTTGCCGGCGCCGGAGGGTTCTTTGCGGTGACCGGTCTGGCCAGAACGTTGAAGCGGATTGCGGAATCGGTGGCCAGCGGCGCTGAGCAGGTGGCGCAGGCCGCCGCGCAGGTCTCCTCCTCCAGCCAGGCGCTCGCCCGGAGTGCGTCGGATAATGCCGCCTCGCTGGAACAGACCTCCGCCTCCACCGAGGAGATCAACTCGATGGCCCGGCGAAACACGGAGAACTCCGGGCGCGCCGCCAGCATAGTAACCGACACCGGAGAGAACTTCGGCGCGACCAACCGGGCGCTGGATGACATGGTTGTCGCCATGGGCGAGATTAACAGCTCCAGCCAGAAGATCTCCAAAATCATCAAAGTCATCGACGAGATCGCGTTTCAGACCAATATCCTGGCTCTGAACGCCGCAGTGGAGGCCGCGCGGGCGGGCGAGGCGGGCATGGGTTTCGCCGTGGTTGCCGACGAAGTGCGCAACCTGGCGCAGCGCTGCGCCCAGGCCGCCCGGGATACGGCGTCGCTCATTGAGGATTCCATTACCAAATCGGACGATGGCAAGTCGAAGGTCGACCGGGTGGCCGATTCGATCCGCGCTCTCACCGCCCAGGCGGGCCAGGTGAGGACGCTGGTCGACGAGGTCAACGTGGGCAGCCAGGAGCAGGCCAAAGGACTCGAACAGATCAGCCGGGCCATTACCCACATGGAACAGGCAGGTCAGGCGACGGCGGCCACTGCGGAAGAGGGCGCGGCAGCGGCCGAAGAGCTCACTGCGCAATCGGCTACGCTTACCGAAATCGGCCGGCAGTTGCACGGCCTCGTGGACGGCGGCGGCACGCCCGGCCGTGTCTGACCGCCTGGTAGTCTCTGAAATGTGCGTTGACGCGAAAGGGTGCTAGTCTGAAGGAACCGCATTTCATTTTTGAGGGCCGCCGCGCGGACAACCGGGACACTCTTCCAATCGAGTGCGGAAAGGGAGTGTGTCCGTATGTCAGAAACACCGGAACCGACACCCGGGGAACAGCCGCTTCCTGCGGAACCAACAAAGGAATCCGAGACTCGCGCGTGCGTAATCCTGCACGACTGGATCGATGGAATTTGTTCGCGCTGTGGCGTGGAAAAGCCAACCATACACTGAGACCATAGGCCTCGCTACTGGGCAAGTAGGGTAGTGGGTCAGCTTGCCCCCCAGGGCAGGGTCGTTGCAGCCGGCAGGTGGTGGCACGGGCTTCAGCCTGTGCAGGGCAAACCGACCCACTGCCTTGTTTCGCGACCGGCCTCCTGCGACAATGGAATGCCGATGATTGACGAGCGCGCATTCTACCGCGAATCCCAGACAACGAAACCGATCAGCCTGACCTGCCCGATGTGCCGGACCGCCGAAAGCTACGATTTGAAATGGCTGGTTCGCACCAAGGTGGCGCAACTGCCCCGCGGCGCCGACGAGCGCGACCGGGCCAAGTTCGCCAAGGCCGCAAGCTACATGGTGCTGGTGGACGACAAGGTGATGTGCAAGAACATGCGCTGCCGCAAGCGTTTCGACATCTCCGGCGTCAAGACCACGGCCTTTATTGAGCCCTGACGAAATCTTTCCCGCCCGCGCGAATCCTACCAGAAGTGGAGGGTACGCGTGTTGCGACAACTGACGGCATGCCTGGCATTTTCGGTCCTGCTCGCGGCGGCGGGCGACCGCGGCGGATTCGAGGGCAAATGGGTTCTCGAACAGGATAGCAGCGGCGACGAGACCGTCCCGGTGAATCTCGTCCAGAACGTTCGCCAGAAAGGCGGAGACATCGAAGTGCAGACCACCTTTGCCGAACCGGCTGGCGGCATCGTGCCGTTGTTGTACGTCGGCATCATGACCAGCGACCTGTTGTTGTCCGCCGACGGATCGGAACGGCAGAACCAGATCGGCCCGTTCCAGCAGGCTTCGAAGACCACTCTGGACGGCACCACCATGACCACCGAATGGACGGCGGTGATCAAGGGCGACCAGGTCAACGGGAAGTGGATTCGAACTCTCGATCCCGACGGCAGGCACATGACCCTCGAGATCCACGAATCCTCAAAAGGAAAGGATCGTCAGGCCACGTTGAAGTTCCGGCGGAAGTAGATCAGCCGTCGGCGGCGGGCGCGACGATCTCTTCGATCCTCTGCAGTTCGACCGCGGTGAAGCTCAGGTTGCGGGCCGCCGCCACGTTCTGCTCAATCTGCTCCACGCGGCTCGCGCCGATCAGCGCGCTGGTCATGGCCTCCTGCCGCAGAACCCACGCCAGGGCCATCTGCGCCAGCGACT
>CAYVPZ010000192.1:0-7939 GCA_964453955.1 uncultured Solibacteraceae bacterium
GGTGCCGCCGTCGGCCAGCTCGAACCGGCCCGGACGGGCCTGGCGGGCGTCTGTTTGGCTTTGCGGGTCGTAGGTGCGGACTTCGAATCTCGCCGCGGTCCGGCGATCCGAGCTGCCGCCAATCGCGCAGGACAAGGAGCACGGTCCGGCGGCACGAAGGGAGGAATCGATGCTGGGAAGAGTGGCGCTCACGGTTCTGATTGCACTGCCCATGGCAGGGGTAGCGGTTGGAACGGCGTTCCACAAGATGGACGAGCTGAGCGACCCTTGCGCGACCTGGGGCCTGGGCAACTCCGGGAGCGGTTACATTCATCCCGGTGACCCCTGCTCGCAGCGCAGCGGTTATGGCGAGACAAAGGACGAAGCGTACCTTGTCCTGGCGGCGGTCCAGGGTGTGATTTTACTTGCAGCAACCCTGGCGATCTGGGGAGCGGCTGGTTCGCGGCCAAAGATGATGCTGATCGGCGGAGTTCTGATGGTCCTTGAGGCCGCTCCTCTGGTTTTCAGCCTATGGCCGCTCGCTCTCCTGTCAGGAGCTGGCCTGATCTACATGGGCATCAGGCTTCAGGATGGACAGAAGCTACGAGGATTGTCATCTCAGGATCCTCCGAGCCTTATCGGACTGTGATCCTTCCCGCCACAGTGGCCGGTGAGAAACCGGAACACGTCGTCGCCCCACACGGAGCCTCCAAAGTACCCGAACGCGTGGCCATCCTCCTTTGAGTTGCCAAACGGCGGGTAGATCTTCAGCTCGAACGGCTTGCCTGCGTCTTTCATCGCGGCCGAGAGGGTCTTGCTCGGAGAGAGGTCGTAGTCGTTCTCGGGCTGCACGAAGAAAACGGGCACGCGCGAGTTTCGCACCGCGCGGGTCATGACGGCCTGCAGTTCGGGGGCCTCGGCCCAGCTCTGCGCGCCGCCGGAGAAATCGACCGCCGCGCAGTAGGATCCTTTCTCCGCGCCGAGCACCGTCTCAATGCCGCCAAAAGAAGTGCCGGCAACGGCGATGCGATTCGATCGGACGAAGCCGTTCGTGCGCAGCCAGGCGAGGGCGGCAAGCTGGTCGTTGAGATGATCGGTTTCGAGAAGCCGGATCATGGTTGCCGCGCCCGCGCGCATGCCGCCGCTTTTCATGGCCGCGGCGATCTGGTCGCGGATGTAAGGACCCGCCGACGCGCTCAGTCCCTGACCCCGCCGCGAGGGCATGAAGAACACCCAGCCGCGGTTCGCGAAAACGGGGCCCAGCGCGTCGCTGGCCGTCGAGCTGTCGCGGGCGCTGCCGTGGTTGTAAACGACCGCCGGAAACGGTCCCGCCCCCTTGGGCCGGTAGAGCACACCGTGAAGAGTCAGGTCGCCACTGGGGAATTCGACGGTCTCCTGCGCGGACAGCGGGAGCGAACACGATAACAGGACAACTGCACATCGGTACATTCAGATTCCCAATGTATCGCCGCCGGCGCATCCTCCGCTAACAGCCCGTGGCAGAAGTCGTCGCAGGCCGAAGGCCTACTCCCACAGGGCGGCAAGCCACAAATGAGGAGCGGAGCGGGGCTGAGAGCCTGCCCCACTCCTGAAATCGTCGCGGGCTGAGAAGATCCCCGGATTTAGTAGTTCAAGGACTGCAAACCATTCATCTGCCGGTGTGGAGCAGGCGTTTCCGCCTGCATTCGGCCCTCCTTACGGCTTCTGGCGTGGGCTCATTCTCTGCTAACCCTTCCTCTGCTATATTCGTCTTGTTCCTGACACGGAGAATCGAGCGAGGTATTCTCACCGTGAGCGAAAAGAAACCAACCAGCACTCCCCCATCGAAAGAATCCGGCTTTTCCCGCCGCGGCTTTCTGACCAGCGTGGGCGTTACCGGCGGCGCTCTCACCACCGGCATCCTGACCACCGAGGCTCCGGCCCGGGCCGCCGCGCCCACCGCCGTCGGGCCCGGCCCCGTGCCGTTCACCCTGACCATCAACGGCAAGCCGTACAAGGTGAGCCTCGAACCGCGCACCACCCTGTGCGACGCCTTGCGCAACCACCTGGAGTTCACCGCGTCCAAGCGCGTGTGCGACCGGGGCACCTGCGGCGCCTGCACGGTGATCGTGGACGGCAAGGCCGTCTATAGCTGCACCGTGCTGGCCATCGACGCGCAGGGCAGAAAGATCGAAACGCTGGAAGGCATTTCCACGCCGGAACATCCGCACCCGGTGTCCCAGGCGTTCGTGAACAACGACGCGCAGCAGTGCGGGTACTGCACGCCGGGGTTTGTCGTCGCCGCCAAGGCTTTCCTCGACCACAACCCCAACCCCACCTACGAGGACGTGAAGCACGGGCTGGGCGGCAATCTCTGCCGCTGCGGCACCTATGTGGGCGTCCGCAAGGCCGTGCTGGAAGCCGCGAAACAGCGGCATGGAGGAACCAATGCCTGAAGAGACTCCCGCGGTCGCTCCCGATTACCACTACCCGCCGATGGACCAGCGCAAGGTGATCGGCACGCGCGTGTCGCGTCTGGACGGCATTGCCAAATCCACCGGGGCGGCCAAGTACAACAGCGACATAACACCGAAAGATCTGCTGTTCGCGGTGCTGGTGACATCGCCGTACGCGCACGCCCGCGTGAAATCGGTGGACACCGGCGCGGCGGCAAAACTCAAAGGCGTCACCGCCGTTCGAACCATCCTCGATGCGGGCAAGGAAGTGCAGTGGGAGGGCCAGGAGGTGGCCGTTGTCGCCGCCGTGACGGAGGAGATCGCGCGCGATGCGGCCCGTCTGATCCAGGTTGACTATGAAGTGCTGCCCCACCTGGTTCGCGAGGACGATCTGGACAAGGCCGGCGCGAACGCCAAACCGGCCGGTGAAAGTGTCACCGGCGATCCCGATCAGGCGTTCAAGGATGCCGACGTCGTTTCGGAAGGCGTCTACGGCATCCCGGTGATCACGCACTGTTGTCTCGAGCCGCACGGGCTGGCCGTCGCGTGGAACGGCGATCACGTCGACTACTGGCCGTCCACGCAGGGCGTTTCCGACGCCGCCGCGGATCTGGGCCGGGCGCTTACCGTGCCCGCCGCGAACATCCACGTGGAGATGCAGTATATCGGCGGGGGGTTCGGCAGCAAGTTCCAGGCCGAAGCGTTCGGCGTACAATGCGCGCAGCTTTCCAGGGCGAGCGGCGGCCGGCCGGTGCGCTTGTTCCTTGATCGCAGCACCGAGCTGCTGATCGCGGGCAACCGTCCCTCCGGCTACGGCAAAATCAAGATGGCCGCGAAGAAGGACGGCACCATCACGGCGTGGCAGTCGCAGACGTGGTCCACCGGCGGTCTGGGCGGAGGCGGCTTCGGCGCGGAGCTGTTCCCGTACGTATACCACCAGGTGCCCAACCGCCGGGTGAACCACACGGCGGTCTCCACCAACTGCGGCTCGGCCCGCGCGTGGCGCGCGCCCAATCACCCGCAGGCTTCGTTCCTCACCTGTTCGGCCCTGGAAGATCTGGCGGCGAAGCTCAATATGGACCCGCTCGATTTCTTCCTGATGAACGCCGGCTACACCGCGCGCGCCGAGGCGTACAAGGCGCAACTCCAGAAGGCCGCCGAGCTGATGGAGTGGAAGAAGAACTGGCACCCGCGGGGCGAAGGCTCCGGCGTGGTGCGGCGCGGCCTGGGTCTGGGCGTCTCCACGTGGGGCGGCGCCGGCCACGGCAGCAAATGCCTCACCACCATCCACCCGGATGGGACCGTCGTCGTGGAGCTGGGCAGCCAGGACCTGGGCACCGGAACGCGCACCATCATCGCCATGGTGGCGGCGGAAACGCTGGGGCTGCCGGTCTCGGCTATTCAGGTGAATATTGGCGACAACAAATATCCGCAGTCGGGGGCTTCGGGCGGGTCCACCACGGTGGGCGGCGTCTCGGCTTCCACGCGGAAATCCAGCGTGAACGCGGTCGAGAAGCTATTCGCGCAGGTGGCGCCGTCGCTGGGGACTACGCCCGACAAGCTGGAAGCGGCCGAGGGCACCATTCGCGTGAAGGGCGATCCCTCGAAGCGCCTTTCCTGGAAAGCGGCCTGCAATAAACTCGGCGTGAGTAAGATCTCCGAACTGGGAGAGAATGAGCCGCGCCGGGCCGCCCGCGAAGGGCTCAATACGGGCGGGGTTGCCGGGGTCCAGATGGCCGACGTATCGGTGGACACGGAAACCGGGGTGGTGCGCATGAATCGCATGGTGGCGGTGCACGACTGCGGCCTGGTGATCAATCCGAAAACCGCCGAGAGCCAGGTGATGGGCGCGTGCATTATGAGCGTCTGCGCCGCGCTGAGCGAAGAGCGGGTGATGGATCAGCAGACCGGCCGGATGTTAAATGCCGACATGGAGTTCTATAAACTGGCCGGCATTGGCGACATCGGCGAGATCATCGTGCACATGGATATCACGCCGGAGAACGACAAGCGCGGGGTCATCGGTCTGGGTGAGCCGCCCACCATACCGGGCATCGTGTCGATTGCCAATGCGGTGGCCAACGCCATCGGCGTGCGGGTGGGCCGGGTGCCGCTCACGCCCGATCGGGTTCTCGCGGCGCTCGAAAGGAGGACCGCGTAATGGAAGCGTTCGAATACGCAAGCCCGACAACTCTCGCGGAGGCCTTCGCGCTGCTGGGGCCCGGCGCGGACGACGCGCACATCCTTGCCGGCGGTACGGACCAGATCTCTCTGATGAAGGATTACATCCACACGCCGAAGCGCGTTGTGAATATCAAGGCGATTCACGAACTCGGCGGCATCACCCGCGCGCAGGGAGGGTTGCGCATCGGCGCGACGGTGACCTTCGACGAGCTGGTGAACAGCGCGCTGGTGAGGTCGCAATATCCGTCGATTCATGCAGCAGTGGCTGGCATCACCAGCCCGCAGATTCGCAACATGGGGACCGTGGGCGGCGACCTGTGCCAGCGCCCGCGCTGCTGGTATTACCGCAACGGCTTCGGCCTCCTCGCCATGAAGGACGGCAAGAGCCTGGTGCCGAATGGCGAGAACAAATACCATGCCATTTTCGGCGGCGGGCCCGCGTATTTCGTGAGCGCGTCGAGTCTGGGCCCCGCGCTGATCGCGCTCAACGCGAAGGTCACCATTCGTTCGGCGCGCGGCTCACGCACGATACCCGTGGAGAAGTTCTTCGTGATTCCGAAGGACGAGCAGAGCCGTGAGATCGACCTCAAGCCGGACGAGATCCTCACGGAAATTCTCGTTCCGGTCGGCGCCGGGAAGAATGCGACGTACGAAGTGCGGCAGAAGGAGGCGCTCGACTGGCCTCTGGTGACGGCTTCCGTCGCGTTGCATCTGGACGGCGCGAACGTGCGCGAGGCGCGCATCGTACTGGGTCACGTCGCTCCCATACCGTGGGTGGCGGAGGATGCCGCAAAATCGCTTGTCGGCCAGCCCCTCAACGCAGAATCGGCGGAGAAAGCCGGCGCCGCCGCGGTGGCCGGAGCACAACCGCTCAGCCAGAACGGTTACAAAGTTCAGCTCGCGAAGGTGGCCGTGAAACGCGCCCTGCTCGCGGCTGCCGGAAAGGAGGCGTAATGCTCGAGTATTCCGGACTCGCTTTAATTGAAGCCGAGCGCTGCGACCATCTCCGCTGCAAAGGGATGTACGTGGACGCCGTGTGGGACCCCAGCGTGCCGCATGCGGAAGACCGCCTCTTCTGGTGCCACCAGACGCAGCAGTGCGTCGGGCCGGACGGCAAAATCGCCGACGACCGCGAGTGCACCGCGGAGCGCGGCTGCTACAAAACGCGCTGACGAGTTGACTTCCACGGAGTTCGATCAGGTGGTGGAGCGGGCGCTGGCGCGCATTCCGCGGCGCTTTCGCAAGCGGCTGCAAAACGTCGCGCTGGTGGTGGAACCGGAGCCTCCGCGGCCCGGTCTGCTGGGGCTGTATCGCGGGCGTCCGATGACCCATCGCAGCGTGTTCGAAAGCTTCGCCATGCCCGATCAGATCACCATCTATCAGGGTCCGCACGAACGCCTGGCGCGCAGCCGCGAACAGCTCGAGCAAATGGTGGCCGACACCGTCTGGCACGAAATCGCCCACTATTTCGGCATGGACGAAGGGCAGGTCCGCCGCGCGGAACGGCGTCGCGGCGTGCGCTGAACGAAGTTCAGTGACCGAGGCCGGGGGCCGCGATGATTCGCAGAACCAGGCTCTCGCCCGAAGAGCACCCCAACGTCATCTGAGTGCTCCCGTTGCTGATGGCTTCGAAGATCCAGGACACGGTGGAAGTCTCCTTGCTGGTGGTCTGGCTCACGCTCCGCAGTATCCAGCGAGCGGGCGCCTGCGCAAGCGTCCACTCGTGTTTCGCATCCGCCTTCAAGGCCAGCGTGAACATCTGACCGGCGTGGATGTGGATGGGCCGCGCGGGCGCACCGGCGGACGGCGGCGGGACTACGTCGAGGAACTCTGTTTCCGTCAGCTTCCCCTTCGGGTTGAATTCCCAGGCGAGAAACGCCACGCCGAGCTGCGCACAGGCGTGACAGCCGTCCAGCACCTTATAAGCGACGACGAACTGCTGCGAGCCGTCCGGATACACGATGGCCACGGGATCGATGGTGCTTGTGCGGTCCCCCGGAAACAGCGTGGCGCGGGGGCTCTGCGCAATCAGTTTGGACCACGCCGGGTTCTCTTCCATCTGGCTCTTTGGCAGCTTCTGCAGGTTATCGACATCGACAAGCGGCGGCGTGCCATTCACCAGCAGCCAGCCCTGGTTTTCGTTGGCGCGGAACGGGTATTCCACCCAGGCGATGTCCACGCGGGCCACTTTGCGAAAGTCGCGCAGCCAGCCCTCGCCGTGAATCGATTTGGTGAACTCGACGGCGGCAGGCGGCGCGGCCGAAGCCATCTGCTGGACAAAGCAGTCCCGCCCACAGGTCTTTCTGACGCCCTCGATGAATTGCGCCGCGGGCTGCCACACGGCATCGGCGCCGACGGGGCTATCCAGGCGCGCGTCCTTCTTCCCCGCCGCCAGCAGTACAAGCAGCAGGGGACACGCGGCGACGGCCGCGTTCCTTCGACTCCGCATACGTACAGTATCCGTCAGGCCGTTATACTTGTTTCGGTACTCCCATGGCTGTTGCTACCTGCCCCAAGTGTCAGGGATCCGGCTGGATCATTGTCGAACGCGCGGGCGTCTCCGGCGCGGACCGCTGCGATTGCGAGAACGCCGACCGCCCGGAGCGTGTTCTGGAGAAGGCGAACATCCCGCTGAATTATCGCCAGGCCTCGGTCGACAACTTCAGCATTCCGCGCGATAATCCCGTGGCGGCAACGCCTCTTGCCGAGGTGGTGATGAAGGTGCGCCAGTACGTGCGCGAGTTTCCGCCGCCCGACAAGCCCGGCCTGCTGTTCATCGGCAATCCCGGGACCGGCAAGACGCACCTCGCGGTGGCCGCGTTGCGCGAGCTGATCCAGAAGGGTTTCGATGGGATTTTTTTCGACTATCAGAATCTGCTCGATCGCATCCGCGCCGGTTTCGACGAGACCTCCATGACCAGCGACCGCGAAGCCTACCGCACCGCCCTCGACACCGAGATTCTTCTTCTGGACGACCTGGGCGCGCACCGCGTCAAGGAGTTCGTGGAGGATGTGGTGACCTCGATCATCACGCACCGCTGCAACGAGCGCAAAGCGCTGATCGCCACCACGAATCTGCGCGACCCCGAGGTGGGCGACCGCCGCGGCTCCGGCCTGGACGGCGACATCAACAGCCGCTACTTCCTCGAGGACCGGATCGGCATGCGCGCCCGCTCGCGCCTGTTCGAGATGTGCCGCATTGTGCGCATGCCCTCGATCGAGGACTACCGGATCCGCACAAAACGCTGAAGCGGCGGCGGGGCCGTTTGGTATAATGGCGGCTGAACCGCGGCGCTATCGTCTAACGGTTAGGACGGAGCCCTCTCAAGGCTTAAATACGG
>CAYVPZ010000193.1:0-7902 GCA_964453955.1 uncultured Solibacteraceae bacterium
ATGTGCACGGATGATATCGGCCACCTCGAAAGGTGGCCGGTTCATTTCTTGTGCAGCCTTCGCGATCGTTTCACCTGATCGAGGCCCAATAGTCCCGCGTTGTCCAGTGGCGTGCCAGCGCCTCTCAGGTGACGTTCCGACAGGTGAAAGTAAATGGATGTGGGCTTGAGGTCAGCATGGCCGAGCAGCGCCTGCACGGTTGGCAGATCGGCGCCGCCTTCGACCAGATGACGTGCGTTCAGCTTTTTCCCGGTGATCAGGTACGCGTGATACGCGCGGATCTGCTCCGGTCCGAGTTGCCCGACAACCCACTCCCTATCACCGTGCCCATTCAGCCCGCCCTTCAGAAGGTCCGGTGTACAAATCTGCAGTACACAGCAGCGCTGCGGTTCTTCTTCTGCAGGACACTGAAGCGAGCATTGATTTTCGTTGATTTTCGCTGATACAGGAACGGATAAGACGTGATAGCATCGGAGCACAGCAAGGGTATCCGACCAGGCTGAGCGGATGCACATCCCTCGGGGTGGTACCGTGAGCGATAGGTATCAGAAGTACCTGTCACGTGCCCTCTGGTACGTAATCGCGCTTGCCGTGCTTCCGGTGAGTGCGCAGATGACGTGCTCGATTTTGCCCTCCGTGCCCACCCAAGTGCGCGCCGAGGGCGTGACGGAGCATCTGGGCGACATCGTTCTCGCCTGCATCGGCGGGATTCCGACGCCCGCCGGTCAGCCAATTCCGTTGGCGAACATCCGCGTGGCGTCGAGCGTGCCGTTGACGAACCGCGTTTTTGCGGATGGCACATCCGACGCTTTGCTGCTCATCGATGAGCCGTTCCCGGGAAGCCCGTTCCCGAGCGGCGAAACCGGCATCCTGGGCAACAGCGGTCCACAGGTGTTCTGCGTGGCGAACGGGGGCGCTACGAACGGGGTGGGGAACTGCGAGCTTACCGGCACCGGTGGGGCGACCAACCCTTATCAGGGAACAAAAAATGTCTTTCAGGGCATCGTTACAGAACTCCCGGGTGTCGTTTATCTCGATTTTCTTGGGGTTCCAATCGACCCGCCTGCCCCGGATTACGAGCGCGTCATTCGGATTACCAACCTGCGCGGGGACGTCACGCCCGTCCTGCAATCCCAGCCAGTGACCGTTACAGTGTCGTTTTCGGGGGATGCGGCACTGGTCCTCTCCATTCCGAGCGTGACGGCTGCTTTTGCGTACTCCGGGCTCGCAGCGGCACCCAACTGCACGTACGACCAGGTGGGTCATTTCGTGTCGTGCCCCGGCTCCTCCACACACATCAACATCGGCGCCAGCGAAGGGTTCGCGTCGTCGTTCAGGACAGCGGTGGTCACCGGCAACGACCAGGGCGGCAGCGGCGGATTGAATTCCGCTCGAACCATGGTGGGCGGCATGATCGAGCCGCAGAACCTGGTGGGGGTCGCTTACAACACCGAATCCGCGCTGACCATCTCGGCTACGCCATCTTCCTACACCGGTTCGGGAATCGGAGAGGCGAGTCACGGCACGTGGTTGATGGTGACGTTGACCAACATCCCCGCGGGAGTACAGATCACTGCACCGGGCTCGGTGGCCGGTGATTCGGGCAGCCCCAACCTGCTGTTGTATCGGGTGGACATTCCTGTGGGCGGCTGGCAGTTCAACCCGGCCTTCTACGCCAGCGCACCCGCGAACGAGCTGGTGGTGGATACTACGGTCGCCAACCCGCCGACCTCGGCCGATATCGTGTACGAGGTGGTGGCCGACGATCCGACTCTGGTGGAGTCCTTCAACATTCCCTTGTCCGTGAGCGCGCAAGCGGGCGTATCCACCACGGGTATCACCACGGCACTGATGTTTGCTCCCGTACCGGACGCGCCGGTGTACACCGGCGCGGAAAGCGTCTGGCAACTGCCGTCAACGTCCTACGACATCCCGCGCTTTCTCGGTGGCCCTGCGCTTGGCACGAATGCGCTTCTGTTTGGCAGCGCCGCAGGCACTTCTTCGGTCGTACTAACTGACGCGACCGTATGGACTGCCACCGCCAACGATTCCTTCCTGCACATTTCTCCCGGGAGCGCCAGCGGCACGGGGAACGCACTGGTGGTATTCACCTACGACGCGTTCACGGGCACGGGAATGCGCACGGGCACGCTGACCATCGCGGGGCTTACGGTCACCGTCACGCAGGCGGGAACGAACTACATTGGGCCGGGTCCGGTGATCACGCTGGTTTCCTCCGGCCTCTCATATCCGAATGGAGTCGCGGTGGACGGCTCCGGCAACGTTTACATCGCGGATTACTACGACAACGCGATCAAGGAGTGGGTCGCCTCCACGCAGCAGTTGACCACGCTGGTTTCGTCGGGGCTGGTGTATCCAACTGACGTGGCGGTGGACGGCTCCGGCAACGTCTACATCGCGGATATGGGCCACAGCGCGATCAAGGAATGGAGCGTCTCGACGCAGCAGGTCAGCACGCTGGTGTCGTCGGGGCTGAGTTCGCATACTTATGGCGTGGCGGTGGACGGCTTCGGCAACGTCTATATCACGGATTGCGGAAACAACGCGATCAGCGAGTGGATCGCGTCGACGCAGCAGGTCACCACGCTGGTGTCATCGGGACTGAATTGTCCTGTTGTAGCGGCGGTGGACGCCTCCGGCAACCTCTACATCTCGGATGAAGGCAACCAGGCGATCAAGGAGTGGAGCGCCTCGACGCAGCAGGTGACCACTTTGGTGTCGTCGGGACTGAGTAATCCCGCGGGCACGGCGGTAGACGGCTCCGGCAACGTCTACATCGCGGATGCCTACGTCGACATCGCGGATTCCCACAACGAGGGGATCAAGGAATGGAGCGCCTCGACCGGACAGGTGACCACGCTGGTGTCGTCGGGACTGAATTTTCCGTGGGGGGTGGCGGTGGACGGCTCGGGTAACGTCTACTTCGCGGATACGAACAACTGGGCAATCAAGGAGATCCCCTACGCCTTTGTCGGCCCGGCCAGCCTGAGCGAGCCCGCCTCGGCCGGCACGGACTCACTGCTTCCGGTGCTTCCCTCCACAACGTCTCTTACGGGAATCTTCGCGCCTGTCAGCGACCAGAACTGGCTCACCATTGGAACCGTCGCGAACGGCGTAATCAGTTTCTCGTTTACGGCAAACACGTCCTCATCCAACCGCGTGGCGCACATCACCGTCCTGGGCCAGCAGAACACGGTGACGCAGAACGGATTGACTCAGACCACACAGATCATCACCTTCGGCCCGCTCCCGAACCAGGCGCTCGGCGCCGCGCCGTTCACGGTCAGCGCGACGGCTTCCTCCGGCCTGCCGGTGAGCTTCAGTTCGCAGACCGTGTCCGTCTGCACGGTCTCCGGTTCGCAGGTTACCCTGGTTGCCCTCGGCACCTGCACCATCCAGGCGACACAGGCCGGCAACAACACCTACGCCGCGGCCACGCCGGTGAACCAGAGCTTCCAGGTGACCGTGGTGAGACTTAACATCTCCAGCCTCAGCCCGGCGTCGGCAGCGCTGGGCGGGGCGGCGTTCACGCTCACAGTGAACGGTACGGGTTTCGTCTCTGGCGCGGTGGTGATGTGGAACAGTACGGCGCTGTCGACGAGCTCTGTCAGCTCGACGCAGTTGACGGCCGCGGTGCCGGCCGCCCTGATCGCCTCGGCGGGCACAGCCACGGTCACGGTGGTGAACCCGGGAGGCGGCGCCTCAGGCGGAGTGGGCTTCCCGGTCTACGGGCTTGGCGCCAATGCGCTTCTGTTTGGCAGTGCCGCCGGCACTTCTTCGGTGGTACTGACTTACCCGGGCGCATGGACGGCCACCGCCAACAATTCCTTCCTGCACATTTCTCCCGCTAGTGCCAGCGGCACGGGAAGCGCCGTCGTGGTGTTCAGCTATGACGCATTCGCTGGCACGGGAACGCGCACGGGCACGCTGACCATCGCCGGGCTCACGGTCACCGTGACCCAGGCGGGGACGAACTATATCGGGCCGGGTCCGCTGATCACGCTGGTGTCGGGTCTGAATGGTCCGGACGGCGTGGCGGTGGACGGCCTCGGCAACGTTTACATCGCGAATACAAATGGTAATGAGGTCAGGGAGTGGAGCGCCTCCACGCAAGAGGCGACCACACTGGTGGGTCTCTATGGTCCGGACGGCGTGGCAGTGGACGGCTCCGGCAACGTCTATATCGCGGATGGCACCAACGACGCGATCACGGAGTGGAGCGCCGCGACGAAGCAGGTGACCACGCTGGTGTCGTCGGGCCTGACTTTTCCAACCGGCGTGGCGGTGGACGGCGGCGGCAACGTCTACATCGCGGATGCACAAGGTAGTGCGGTCAAGGAGTGGAGCGTCTCGACGCAGCAGGTGACCACGCTGGCGTCTTCGGGGCTGGATTTTTCATATGGGGTGGCGGTGGACGGCTCCGGCAACGTCTACATCGCGGATGCCAACAATGACGCGATCAAGGAGTGGAGCGCCTCAACGCAGCAGGTGACCACGCTGGTGTCGTCGGGGCTGTCTTCTCCGACTGGGGTGGCGGTGGACGGCTCCGGCAACGTCTATATCGCGGATGCACACAACCAGGCGATCAAGGAGTGGAGCGCCTCGACCGAGCAGGTGGCTACACTATCGTCGGGGCTGGCCAATCCCCTTGGAGTGGCGGTGGACGGCTCCGGCAACGTCTACTTCTCGGATTACAGCAACAGCACGATCATGGAGATCCCCTACGCCTTTGTCGGCCCGGCCAGCCTGACCGAGCCCGCCTCGGCCGGCACGGACTCGCTGCTTCCGGTGCTCCCCGCCACCACGCCTCTTACGGGGATCTTCGCACCCACCAGCGACCAGAGCTGGCTCACCATTGGAACCGTCGCGAATGGAGTCATCAGTTTCTCGTTTGCGGCAAACACGTCCACCTCTGCCCAAGTGGCGCACATTACTGTTCTGGGCCAGCAGATCACCGTGACGCAAAACGGGACACAGAAAGGAACGACGGCCCAGATAATCACTTTTGGGACACTCGCGAACCAGCCGCTCGGCGCCGCGCCGTTCACGGTCAGCGCGACGGCTTCCTCCGGCCTGCCGGTGAGCTTCAATTCGCAGACCACGTCCGTCTGCACGGTCTCCGGCTCGCAGGTGACCCTGGTGGCCGGCGGCACTTGCACCGTCCAGGCGACACAGGCCGGCAACGCCACGTACGCGCCGGCCCCATCGGTCAGCCAGAGCTTCCAGGTGACGCCTGACATCTCCAGCCTCAACCCGGCGTCGGCGGCGCAGGGCGGGGCAGCGTTCACGCTCACAGTGAACGGCGTGGGTTTCGTTTCCGGCGCGGTGGTGATGTGGAACAGTACGGCGCTGCCGACCAGTTTTGTCAGCTCGACGGAGTTGACGGCCTCGGTTCCGTCGACCCTGATCGGCCTAGCGGGCGCGGCCACGGTCACGGTGGTGAACCCCGGGGGCGGCTTCTCGGGCGGAGTGGGCTTCCCGATCTACGGGCTTGGCGCCAATACGCTACTGTTTGGCAGTGCCGCCGGCACTTCATCGGTGGTACTGACGTACACCGGCGCCTGGACGGCCAGCGCCAACGATTCCTTCCTGCATATTTCACCCGGGAGCGCCAGCGGCACAGGCAGCGCCGTGGTGGCGTTCACGTACGACGCTTTCACGGGCACGGGGACGCGCACGGGCACGCTTACCATCGGGGGGCTTACGGTCACCGTGACCCAGGCGGGAACGGACTACATCGGGCCGGGCCCGATGATTACGCTGGTGTCGGGGCCGATTTACGAGAACGTGGCGGTGGACGGATCCGGCAACGTCTACTTCCCCGTCTCCTTCAACTCTGGCCTTACGGCGACGATCAACGAGTGGAGCGCGTCGACCCAGCAGGTGACCACCCTGGTGTCGTGGCCGTACACCGTCGACGGAGTGGCGGTGGACGTCTCCGGCAACGTCTACTTCGTCAGTGTCCCTGAATTCGCCGAGAGCGCGATCGGGGAGTGGAGTCCCTCGACGCAGCAGGTGGCCACCCTGGTAGGAGGGTCGCCGGGTCAAGGAGTGGCGGTGGACGGCTCCGGCAACGTCTATTTCACGTCTCACGACTACTACGGGGTTTCGGAGTGGACCGCCTCGACGCATCTGCTGACCGGTCTGGTCTCCGGGCTTTGGGAACCCCAGGGAGTGGCGGTGGACGCCTCCGGCAACCTCTATTTCGCGGAGCTCGGCGGACCCAACGAGCCAAATACGATCGAGGAGTGGAGCGCCTTTACGCAGCAGTTGACTGCGCTGGTGATGGCGCCGGGGCTGGCTGATGCTTCGGGAGTGGCGGTGGACGGCTCCGGCAACGTCTACTTTGCGGATATCGTCAACCAGGCGATCAAGGAGTGGAGCGCCTCGACGCAGCAGGTGACCACGTTCGTGCCCTTTCTGTTTGGCGCTTCGGGAGTGGCGGTGGATGGCTCCGGCAACGTCTATATGGTGGACTCGGGCACTGCGATCGACGAGGTCCCCCACGCCTTTGTCGGCCCGGCCAGCCTGAGCGAGCCTTTCTCCGCCGGATCGGACTCGTTGCAGGTGCTCCCCGCCACCCAGTCGCTTACGGGGGTCTTCGCCCCCTCCAGCGATCAGAGCTGGCTCACCATCAGAACCGCCGGCAATGGCGTCGTCAATTTCTCCTTTGCGGCAAACGGGTCCACCTCTGCTCAGGTGGCGCACATTACGGTTCTGGGCATGCAGATCACGGTGACGCAGGCCGGAATGCCGGCCCAGACCATCGCCTTCGGATCGCTCTCCAACCAGCCGATCGGCACCGCACCCTTCACGGTGAGCGCAACGGCTTCGTCGGGTCTGCCAGTGAGCTTCAATTCGCAGACAACATCCGTCTGCACGGTCTCCGGCTCGCAGGTGACGCTGATCGCCGTGGGCACTTGCACCATCCAGGCGACACAGGCCGGCAGCAGCAGCTACGCCGCGGCCACGCCGGTCAGCCAGAGCTTCCAGGTGACCGTGGTAACACCCACCATTTCCAGCCTCAGCCCGGCATCGGCAGCGCCGGGCGGGACGGCGTTCACACTCACAGTGAATGGCGCCGATTTCCTCTCTGGCGCGGTGATGATGTGGAACAGTACAGCGCTGCCGACGAGTTTTGTCAGCTCGACGGAGTTAACGGTCTCGGTTCCGGCCGCCCTGATCGCCTCGGCGGGAACGGCCACGGTCACGGTGGTGAACCCCGGAGGGGGCGCCTCGAGCGGAGCGGCCTTCCCGATCGGCCCCGGCCTTGGCGCCAATACGCTCCTGGTTGGCAGTGCCGCCGGCAGTTCTTCGGTGGTGCTGTCAGACGCCGGCGCCTGGACTGCCACCGCCAATGACTCCTTCCTGCACATTTCCGCGGGGAGCGCCACCGGCACCGGCAGCGCGGTGGTGGTGTTCACCTATGACGCGTTCACGGGCACGGGAATACGCACCGGAACGCTGACTATCGCAGGCCTCACGGTCACAGTGACCCAGGCGGGAACAAACTATATGGGCCCGGGTCCGGTGCTCACGCTGGTGTCGTTGGGTCTGTATCCGTCTGGAGTAGCGGTGGACGGCTCGGGTAACGTCTACATCGCGGACAGGGGCGACAACACGATCATGGAGTGGAGCGCCTCGACACAGCAGGTGACCACGCTGGTGTCGTCGGGGCTGAGTGAGCCGTTTGGGGTGGCGGTGGACGGCTCCGGCAATGTCTACATCGCGGATAGCGCCAACAACGCGATCAAGGAGTGGAGTGCCTCGACGCAGCAGGTGACCACGATGGTATCGTCGGGGCTGTATTTTCCTGAGGAAGCGGCGGTGGACCGCGCCGGCAACCTGTACATCGCAGACAGCTATAACAACGCGATCAAG
>CAYVPZ010000194.1:0-7883 GCA_964453955.1 uncultured Solibacteraceae bacterium
ACAGCTCGTTGGGCTTGTGCGTCATGCGCCCTTCCAGATCCACCGCCCGCAGCGCCGCCTTCGCTTTCTCCGTGCGCGCGGCCGACGGAAGGCCGGAGTAGATCAGCGGCAGCTCCACGTTGTGCAGCGCCGTCGCCCGCGGCAACAGGTTGAAGGTCTGAAAAACGAATCCGATCTCCTTGTTGCGAATGCGCGCCAGCTCGTCGTCGCTCATCTCGCTGGCCAGGTTGCCGTTGAGATAGTACAGCCCCTTCGTGGGCGTGTCCAGACAGCCCACCAGATTCATGAGCGTCGATTTCCCGGAGCCCGACGGGCCCATGATGGCCACGTACTCGCCGCGGTGGATCTCAATGTCCACGCCCGAAACCGCGTGGATCTGCTGGTCGCCCATCACGTAGGTCTTCCACAGATCGTAGGTGCGGATGACCACGCCCTGGCGGCGCAGATCCTCCCCGCGCTCGATGAGTTCCTGGGTTGCGGTAGCCATGGGGATCAGGACGCCGTCTCGGTGGTTGTAGCCGGTTTGGTGTTATCCACCTTGATCTTCGCGTCGTTGCGAATGGTGCGGATGGTCTTGTAGCTGCCGGTGACGATCTCCTGGCCCGGCGCGAGGCCGCTCAGCACCTCGATATCGGTTGAGCCGGTGATGCCCGTGTCCACTTTCTGGAACACCGCCTTGCCGGCCTTGACGATGAACACGCCCTGCAGCTCTTCCTTCTTTTCCTTCTCCGCTTTGGGGTCCACGGTGCCCGCCGCCTGCACCGTGCCGCTCCCCGCCGGCTTCAGCTTTTCCAGATCGCCCTTCTGGCGGATGGTCAGCGCCTGCAGCGGAATGGTCACCGCGTCGCGCCGCGTGGCCGTGGTGATCTTCGCCGTGCACGACAGGCCGGGACGAATCTCGTCCGGAGGATTGTCCATGGCGATCACCACCTTGAAGTCCTTGGCTTCCTGGCTGGAGGTGTTGCTCTGCGACGCGGCCACGCCGGTGGAACGCAGGATGGCGGTGTTGCCAATCTCGGTGACGTGGCCCTTGAACGTCTTGTTCGGGATGGCGTCCACCGTGATTTCGGCAACCTGCCCGAGGCCGATATTCACGATGTCGGTCTCATCCACCTGCACTTCGGCCGTGATGACGGACATGTCGGCCACGGTCATGATGGTGCTGGCCTCCGAATTCTGGATACCCGGCACCACCGTCTCACCCATGCGTACGGGAAGATTCGTGACCATGCCGTCCAGCGGCGCAATCACCGAGAACTTCTGCAGGACATCGTTCACGGACACCAATGCGGCGCGCGACTGGGCCACGCGTCGCTGCGCCGAGGCCACCTGCTGCGTCGCCTGGGCCTTCTGCGACTTCGACTGGGCCACGCGCGTCTGCGCCTCGTTCACGCCGGCCACGGCGGTATCGTAATCGGCCTTCTTCTGGTCGTAGTCCTGTTTGGCAATCAGCTTGTCTTTGAAGAGCTGATTCGCCCGGTCCATGTTCAGCTTCGCCACATCCAGCGCGGCTTTCGTCTTTTCGAGCGTGGCCTGCGCGTTGGCGATGGCGTCGTCCATGGATTTCTCGTTGGCTTCCGCCGCGGCCGTATCCGCCAGGGCGCTCTGAATGGTGGCCTGCTGCCCTTCCACGCTGGCCTGCGCCTGGGTGGCCTCGATCTGCGCCACCACCTGGCCCTTGCGCACGTGGTCGCCTTCCTTCACCAGAATGGACACCAGCGGCCCCATGGCGTTGGCGCCCAGATTGATGTAATTGCGGGGTTTGATCTCGCCCGAGGCGGTCACGGTGGATACCAGATCCTGGCGCACCACTTTGCCCGTCTGCACGGTGACGATTCCGCGCTGGTTATACTTGATGCTCGCGACGATGCCGACGACCACCACCACCACAAGGGTGAGTCCGATTACGATCTTCCATTTCGTTTTCACGAGAGCGCGTCTCCAAACGTACAGGACGTAAAACGGCCGGCCTGAGTTCGATAAATCCAGCTTAGCATGACGATTTTTCGCGGCCCCGCGGCGGCTACAATGGACTCGGAAGGCTTACCGGGCTGGTGTCTGGCACGGTCTTCAAAACCGTCGAGCGGCCCTCACGCCGCTGGTGTGTTCGATTCGCACAGCCTTCCGCCAGCGTCCTCCAGCAGGCGCTGCGCGTGCGCCCGGATATCCCGCGGCCAGGCGCGAATCAGGTCGTCGAAGCGGCCGCGCTGGCCGGCCCACAGCGCCCGCGTGGCCTCTTCGTAGCCGGGCAGGTTCCCGGCCATCGCCGTCAGGAAGCGGCCCACCGCCTCCACGGCCTGGCGGGCGCGCTGTTCGGCCGGTTGCCGTCTTTTCTCCTGTTCCACCAGCCGGCGCAACGCCGCCGATGCGCCGTTCGGTTGTTGTTCCAGCCATCGCCAATGGCGCGGCAGCAGTGAGACTTCGCGGGAAACCACGCCCAGCTTGGGACGGCCCGGCCCCTGCTGCGGCAGCCGGGCCGGCAGCGCCCGCTCCAGCACCTGCTTCAGCGTGCCCCGCAGGTCGAAGTCAAACTCTTTGCCGCTCTGATCCTCGAAGACCGTCACCAGCGCGGGGTCCCCCCGGTCGAACCTCCCCTTCAACACGGTCAGCACCTCGGCGAGGCTGCCCGACGCGATCATGCTCTCGCCCACGAAGGCGGTCCAGTTTTCTTCCATGAACCAATTTTACCCGGATAAAATTCCCCGAGTCAATATTAGCCGGGTAAAATTATCGTTCTTGACAGCCGGACGCCATCCCATGCATACTCCTGTTGGAGTTCAACATGAATGAACGGAAGGCGGCTCTCCTGCTCGGCAGCCTGGACCTGATGGTGCTCAAGACGCTGGCGTCGCTCGGCAAGCTGCACGGGTACGGCATCGCGCGGCGCATCGAACAGATGAGCGAAGGCGCGCTGTATCTGAACCAGGGCACCATCTACCCGGCGCTGGTGCGGCTGGAGCAGCGCGGCTGGATTGGCACCGAGTGGGGCGTCTCGGAAAACAACCGGCGCGCCCGGTACTACTCGATCACGGAAGCCGGACGAAAGCACCTCGCCGACGAAGCGGAGAACTGGGCATTCGCCACCGGCGTCGTGAATCGCGTGCTGGAGCAGGAATCATGAAACGGCTGCTGGCGGTTTTCGCGAAGCGGCGCATCGCGCGGGAGCTGGATGACGAGCTGCGCACGCACCAGGAATTGCTCGCCGCCGATCTCGTTCGCCATGGGATGACGGCGGAGGAAGCGCAACGCGCCGCGCGGCGCAGCATGGGGAATCTGGCCGGCATGAAAGAAGAGTATCGCGACGCGCGCGGATTGCCGCTGGTGGAGACCCTGCTGCAGAACCTGCGCTACGCCGCGCGCGTGCTGTGGAAGAGCCCGGGCTACACGCTGGTGGCGGTTTTTGCGCTGGCTCTGGGCATCGGGGCGAACTCGGCCATCTACAGCATGACCGATGTGCTGCTGCTGCGCCCGCTGCGGATCGCGCATCTGGATCGCATAGTCAATGTCATCGGCACGGCGCCGGATGCGGGTCTGGGAATTGCCAACATTTCGCCGGGGGACTTCGCCGATTTCCGCGAGCAGTCGCGCACGGTGGAGCACTTGTCGGTGTTTTTCGACGACGACGTCAACGTCACCGGAAGGGGCGATCCACAAAGGCTTCTGGCGGCGCGGGTGTCCACGGATTTCTTCGAAGCGCTGGAAGTGCAGCCGCTGCTGGGCCGATTGTTCCGGGCGTCCGCGGACAGCTCCGGCCTGCCGCACGCGGCCGTGCTCAGCTACGGCCTCTGGCAAACGAGTTTCAGCGGCGATCCCAACGTGACCGGCCGCACCGTTCGTCTGGATGGAGAACCGTATGAGATTGCCGGGGTGATGGGGAAGGAGTTCCAGTACCCGCCCGAGGCCCAGATGTGGATCCCGATGGCGCTGGAGCCGGAGACCCGCGCGGACCACGATGCCATGTTCATGACCGCGGTGGGACGATTGCGGCCGGGCGCGACCATCGCGCGGGCGACGGCGGAAGCGGTCGGTATCGCGCGCCGGATCGCCCGGCTGCATCCTCGCAACCACGAACATCGCGGGGCCAGGGTGGAGCCGATGAGCGACAACATCGCCGGCAGCATGGTCCTTCCGATTATGACCATGCTGATGGGCGCGGTTGGATTCGTCCTGCTGCTGGCCTGCGTGAACGTGGCCAACCTGCAACTGGCGCGGGTGTCGCTGCGGGCGCGCGAGATCGCTCTGCGATTTGCCGTGGGCGCCAGCCGTTGGCGCATTGTGGCGCAGTTTCTGACCGAGAGCGTGGTGCTGAGTCTGGTTTCCGCCGCCGCGGGTGCGCTGGTTGCCGTCTGGGCCACCAAAGCGCTGCGGGGGATGATACCGCCGGAGCTGTTGAAGTTCCTTCCAGGGTGGGAGCGGCTGGGACTCAACAGCCACGTTCTTCTGTTCACCATGGCGGCGGGCGGGCTTTCCGGCATCCTTTCGGGCATCGTACCGGCGATATTTGCGTCTCGCACGCACCTGGACGAGACGCTGCGGGAGAGCGGACGGGGGACCTCGGCGGGGGCGCGCCGGCATCGCCTGCGCAACGTCTTCGTGGTGGCGCAGGTGGTGCTGGCGATGGTGCTGCTGGTGGGGGCCGAGATGATGGTGAAGGGACTGCGTCTGGTGACCGAGCCGGCGCCGAATCTGGACCCCGCGCACGCGCTGGCCATGCGCATTGCGCTGCCCGCGGCGAAGTATCCGGATGAGACGCGCCAGCGCATCTTCGCACAGCGGGCGCTGGACGCGGTGAGTGCGCTGCCCGGGACTGGCAGCGCGGCGCTGGTGCGGGATCTGCCGTACGGGAGCTACCACAGCAGCGACAGCGTCACCATTGCCGGCCGGGCGGTGGCCGCCAACCAGGCCAGCCCCGAGGCGCAGGATGAGACGGTCAGCCCGCAATACTTCCGGACCATGCGTCTGCCGATTCTGGCCGGCCGCGCGTTCACCGCGCAGGACGACGAAAACGGCGCCCGGGTAGCGATCGTCAACGAGGCGTTCGTCGAGCGGTATTTTGCGCGGGAGGATCCGCTGGGCCGGCAGATCAGGATGGGACCTCCCGAGTCGAAGAACCCGTGGCTGACCATCGTCGGGGTGGCGGGCAACATTCGCACGAACCCGTCTCAGAAGGGTTTCGAGAACCAGATGTACCGGCCCATCCGCCAGTCGCCGGTGGATATGTTCTGCGTTCTGCTGCGGGCCTCGGATCCTCGCGGGCTGACGGCGCCGGCGCTCGCATCCATTCATGCCATCGACCCCGAGCTGCCCGTATACGACGTGATGACCATGGAGAAGCTGTTCGGAGTGCAGCTTGCGCCGGTGCGGCTGATCGCTTCGCTGATGGGGTCGTTCGGCGTGCTCGCGCTGATCCTTTCGAGCGTGGGGGTGTACAGCATCATGGCGCACGCGGTGTCGGAGCGGAAGCGCGAGATCGGCGTGCGCATGGCCATGGGCGCGGAGACGTCCCAGGTGGTGTGGATGTTCATCCGGCAGAGCCTGACGCTGACGGCGGTGGGGATGGCCATTGGCGGGCCCGCGGCGTTCGGCTTCGCGCGCCTGCTGGAGGGGTTGTTCTTCGGTGTGAGCGCGTCGGATGGGGTGGTTTTCACGACGGCGGTGCTGGTAATCGCGTCGGCGGCGGCGCTGGCGAGCTGGTCGGCGGCGCGGCGGGCGGCGGGGATCGATCCGGTGGCCACGCTGCGGGAGGAGTGACGGGGACGACGGAATTGGCCGCGGATGAACACGGATGAACGCCGATGTCCTGGTAGCGGGCCGGTTTGCCCGGCACAGGCTGAAGCCCGTGCCACCACCTGCCTACAAAACCTTCTGACAAATGGTGGCACGGACTTTAGTCTGTGCAACGACCCTGCGCCGGGGGGCAAACTGACCCGCAGTTGATGTCCTTGAGTAGAGGTACAATACTCTCCCGACCACAGCCCCTGTTGGGGCACAAAAGGAGAACCCGAATGAAACCTGCTGCCGTCTGCTGCCTTTTCTCTTGTTGCTTGCGCCCGCCGTTCCCGCGCAGGAACACTACACCGAGGGTCCAATCTGGCGCATCGAACTGATTCGCGTGAAGCCAAATCAGATGGATGCCTATCTGTCCAGCCTTCGCCAGGTCACCAAGCCGCTCATTGAGGAAGAGAAGGCCACGGGAATGATCGTAGACTATAAGATCTTTTTCAAGGACACAAAGAATAATCCGGAGGACTGGGACATCTGCGTAGCCATCGAGTACAAGACCCATGCCGCGCTGGACGGTCTGAGCGCGAAGGGCGAGGCGGCGCGAGACAAGATCATGGGCGGAAAACAAGCCGCGCAGCAGATTGGCGAGAAGCGCGCCGAAATTCGGGAAATCATCAGTTCCGAGTTGCTGCAGGAGATTTTCCTGAAGTAGCGGCCAGTGGCTACTCGGCAGCGCCGCGCTGTTTGCGGGATCGGCCGCGCCCGATCCGAGAGGCGCCTGCAAGCGGCCCCCTACGGCAGGCTGATCTTGCCGAGGATCTTCGGGCGGGCCGCGCCGGTGGCCGAGGGCAGGTTGCCGGGGCGGAGGTGCCAGGTTTCCCAGGCGAGCAGCGCGAACAGCATCGCCTCCTTGGCGTCGATGTCCACACCCAGCTCGGATGACGGAATCAGGCGGGGCGCGAGGCTGGCCTGGAGACGCTCCATCAGCCAGGGGTTGTGCGCGCCGCCCCCAGAGACGATCACCTGCTGAGTGGCCGGATACCGCGCGATGGCCATGGCGATGGTGCGCACGGTGAGCTCAGCCGCGGTGGCGATATCGATGCCCGTGCGCTCGACGAACTCCCGGCCGAACTGCTCGCGCCCGGCGGTTTTCGGAGGCGGCAGGGCGTAGTAAGGATCCTGCAGCAATCCCGCCAGCAACACCTTGTTCACGCGGCCCGCGCGCGCGCGTTCGCCGTCGCGGTCGAAGGGCGGCGCCAGCGCGTCCATCACCATGTTGCCGGGGCCGGTGTCGAAAGCCACCACGTCGTCGGGACGCGCTCCGGCGGGGATCGCGGTGATGTTGGCGATGCCGCCGATGTTCAGGGCGACGCGATGACGGTGGGGGTCGCGGAAGAGACGGTAGTCGAGAAAGGGCGCCAGCGGCGCGCCCCGGCCGCCCGCGGCCATGTCGGCCACGCGGAAATCGGCCACCACCGGCTTGCCGGTGCGCTGGGCGATCACCGCCGCCTCGCCGATCTGCAGCGTGGATTCGCGGTGATGGAAAATGGTCTGCCCGTGCGAGCCGATCAGCTCCACGCTGTCCAGCCGGAAGGTCCGCGCCAGCGCATCGGCGAACAACGCGCCGATCACGAAGTTCAGTTGCGAGATTTCGCCGACGTGGGCGGTGGCGTTGGAGACCGCCAGAATGGCGTCGCGCACCGGGCGCGGGTACGCTACCGTTCCCGAGGCCACCGGCACGATGGCGTCCTCGGTGATATCGCACACGGCGACGTCGATGCCATCCACCGACGTGCCGCTGATGAGACCGGCGACTCTCATGTTTCCTGACAGCGTGGGAACGCGGCTGGCACCGCGTGTCCTGCTCATCCTCTTTTCAACTCTTCCTGCAAATCGTGGAGCAGTTGCAGGGCCTCGATGGGACGAAGCTGGTCCACGTTCACGCCGCGGATGCGCTCGGCGATTTGCCAGTTCACCGGCTCGAACAACTGGATTTGCAGGCTGGAACCGGGGCGCGGCGCCAGCCCCTCGGTGACGGCGTGTTCGGATTTTTCGTGCAGCGCGAGAATGCCGCGGGCGCGCTCGATGACGCCGAGGGGCAGACCGGCCAGGCGCGCCACCTCGATGCCGTAGCTGCGGTCGGCGCGGCCCGGCTCCAC
>CAYVPZ010000195.1:0-7873 GCA_964453955.1 uncultured Solibacteraceae bacterium
ACCACAAGATCAAGGTCGCCTGCGATCGCAAAGGCGTCAGGATCCAGACGAAGAATCGTTATTACGCCGTTCCCGTTGCCGACCAGCAGGCCCCTGGTGCGCTCGTGGCGAAGGACGAGGACGCAGCCATCATCGCGGCCCTGGGGAGCCCCGTGGACATTCCCGACATCGGCCTGAACGTGGCCGTCTCTCCCGCCGCCGGCGGCAAGAAGGCGGTTCACTTCTTAATCCGCATCAATGCCGCCGATCTCCACTTGCGCGAACAGGCCGGCGCCTTCGACGATCAGATCGCGGTCATGTTCGCCGACTACACCGCCAGCGGGTTGAAGGGCGTGCCGCTTCCCTCGGACTTCAATCTTCATATGACCCCCGAGCAACACGCGCGGGTGATGAAGGACGGTTTGTCGTTTGGCGTGGACCATGCCGTGGACAGCACCATCAACCAGGTCCGCTTCGTGGTCTTCGATCACGCCAGCAATGCGTACGGCTCGCTGAGCATACCGGTGGCCGCGCCAGCAGCGCCCGCGGCGGCAGCGGCTCCCGCGCCCGCGGCTCCCGCGGCGCACTGAAAATCGCGGATTTATAAAAAAGACACGCGGGCGCGGCTTGCATCCGGACCCGCGCTTATCCTACCCTGGAGTTAAAATGCGAAAAAAAGTCACGGTTGTAGGCGCTGGGAACGTCGGCGCTAATTGCGCTCTGCGCATCGCGGAGAAGAACCTGGCGGACGTCGTTCTCGTCGACATTGTGGAGGGCGTCCCGCAGGGCAAAGCGCTCGATTTGCTCCAATCCGGACCGGTGCAGGGCTACGAGGTCAACATCGCCGGCGCCAACACCTACGAGGCTACCGGAGATTCCGATATCGTAGTGATCACCGCGGGTCTGGCGCGCAAACCGGGCATGAGCCGGGACGACCTGCTGCTGGCCAACTACGAAGTGGTGAAGAGCGCCACCGAGCAGTCCGCCAAATATTCTCCCAACGCCATCCTTGTCCTTGTAACCAATCCGCTCGACGCCATGTGCTGGACCGCCCTGCAGGTTTCGAAATTCCCCCGCCAACGCGTGGTGGGCATGGCCGGCGTGCTGGATACGGCGCGCTTCCGCACGTTTATCGCCCGCGAACTCGATGTGGCCATGGCCAACGTCACCGCCATGGTTCTGGGCGGCCATGGCGACACCATGGTGCCGCTGGTCCGCCTGACCAGCGTTTCCGGCATTCCCCTCACCGAACTGTTGGACGCTCCAACCATCGAACGTCTGGTGAACCGCGCCCGCAACGGCGGCGCCGAGATCGTTAAATACCTCAAGACCGGCAGCGCCTACTATGCGCCTTCGGCCGCGGCCATTGAGATGGTGGAGTCGATTCTCCTCGATCAGAAAAAAGTGCTGCCGTGCGCCGCGTATCTCGACGGCGAATACGGCTACCATGACCTGTTCTCGGGCGTCCCCGTGAAACTGGGCGCGGGCGGCGTGGAGAAGATTTACGAGCTCAGGCTGGAGCCCGACGAGAAGGCCGCGCTGGACAAGAGCGCCGCTTCCGTCCAGGAACTGATCGACATCCTGAAAAAGAAGATGGCCGAAACGGCTTAATAATGGAGCAGAAACCGGGAATCGACCCGCGCCACGCCTGCTTCCGGCTGCGGCTGGGAGTTTCGAAGATCCACCGCTGGGGCGTGTACGCGGCCGAGCCGATTCCCGCCAACCGCAAGGTAATCGAGTACACCGGGGAGCGCATCAGCCGCCGCGAAACCAAAAAGCGCAGCGAGCGGCCGTTCAACTACATCTTCACGCTGGACCCCTACTGGTCCATCGACGGCTCCGCGGGCGGCAGCGGGGCGGAGTTTATCAACCACTGCTGCGATCCCAACATCGTGGCGCGCATCATCCGGGGTCACATCCTTTACTACAGCGGCCGCCCCATCCGCAAGGGCGAGGAACTGACCGTGGACTACCGCTTCGAGAAGCACGTCGAGAAGGTGCCCTGCTCGTGCGGCTCCCCGCGCTGCCGGGGTACCATCAACCTGAAATGAAGAGCCTCTACGCAAAGTGGATGGAAGAGTGGGAGAACCGGCTGTGCTTCCGTTCCACCAACCGGGTGGTGCGTCCGTTCGAGTGGGGCGACGAGTGGTCGCGCCAGTGGCCCCTCACGCACCTCGCGCCGCGCAACGGGGACACCCCGGAGGCGTACCTTTGTAAGCTGAACCAGCTTGCCATCGCCCAAAGCGACGCGTTCTATGCGTATGAACGCCCCGCCGATTACCAGCTCGCCGCCAACCTGCTGACGTTCACCTCTCCCGTCCGGACGCCATGGCCCGAAAACAACAAGGTTCATGGGCAGTGGTTCCCCGCCGCCTCCCGCAACGGCAGGCAGGCGCGCAAAGCGGTGGTGGTGTTGCCGCATTGGAACGCACCCGGCCACGCGCACAACGGCCTGGCCCGGGGTATCGCGGCGCTAGGAATCTCCGCGTTGCGCATCAGCCTGCCCTATCACGATTACCGCATGCCCCCCGAGCTCGAGCGCGCCGACTACGCCGTATCCGCCAACATCGGCCGCACCCTCGACGCCACCCGCCAGGCGGTCATCGATGTCCGCTGCTGCTTCGACTGGCTGGAGGCCCAGGGCTATGAGCGGCTCGGCATCGTGGGCACCAGTCTCGGCTCCTGCTTCGCCTTCCTGGTGTCCGCGCACGACCCGCGCATCGCCGTCAACGTCTTCAACCACTGCTCCACCTACTTCGGCGACGTGGTCTGGACCGGCCTCTCCACCCGCCACGTCCGGCAAAGCGTGGAAGAGCACATCGACAGGGACCGGCTGCGCGAGGTGTGGCTGGCCATCAGCCCCATCAGCTTCGTCGAGAAATTCGCCCGCCGCCCGCAAAAATCGCTGTTCCTTTACACCAAATACGACACCACATTCCTGCCCGAGCTCTCCCGCGACATCCTCGGCCGCATCGCCCGCTCGGGAACCGATCATCGCGTGGTGGCGCTGCCCTGCGGCCACTACACCATGGGCGAGTTCCCGTTCAAGTTCATGGCCGGCTATCACATCTGCTCGTTCCTGAAGCGCAACCTGTAAGTGTGCGACCGGGACACGCGGCGCCAGCCGCGTTCCCCCGTGTTAGGATCGTGGTTTGCCGGGAAGCTCCACGCTCCTTCACGATTCCGCGGCCGCTCAGGCCACCCTGTTTCCCGACCTGCCGTCGGTGCGCTTCCGGCCCCGCCGCTACGCTCCCGGGGGCATTGGCAACTGGTCCGGCCACCTGCCCTTCGCCGCCGACGTCGTTGCCGCGGTCCGCCCCGCGCTGCTGGTCGAGTTGGGAACTCACTACGGCGAATCCTATTTCGGGTTCTGCCAGGCAATCGAGGAACAAAACATCGCGTGCCGGACATACGCCGTCGACACCTGGACCGGCGACCCTCAGTCCGGCTTTTACGCCAGCGTCTTTGAGGACGTCTCCGCGCACAACGCCGCGCACTACCCGTCCTTCTCCACCCTGCTGCGCATGAGCTTCGATGAGGCGTCCGCGCATTTTGCCGATGGAACCATCGATCTGTTGCACCTGGACGGCCTGCACACTTATGACGCCGTCCGGCACGACTTCGAAAACTGGCTGCCGAAGGTGTCCCCAGGCGGAATCGTGCTTCTGCATGACACCTTCGAACGCGGCGGCGATTTCGGCGTCTGGAAGGTCTGGGAAGAAGTGTCCGCGCGCTTCCCTTCGTTCGCCTTTCATCATAGTTGCGGTCTGGGAGTGCTCGCGAAGCGCGCCGCGGGGAACTTCGCGAGCCCGTTCCTGACCGCCCTGCTGGCTGGCGGCTGCGACCCCCAGCGAATCCGCAACTATTATGTTCTGTGCGCCGAGCGGCTGTCCGGCGCCCACCCTTCCGACGCCCACCTGCTCTCCTGCCGGCTTTTCTGCCCCGATTCCGAGCGCTACCCGGAACGCTCCGGTCTCGCCTCCGCGGTCCCCGCCGGCGAGTGGACAACCCTGCAATTCGACATCGCCGTCCCGGCCGCGCCCCTGCGCCTGGCCCCGGTCAATCGCGCCGCGGTCGTCGAGATCGCCGACATGGTGGTCGAGAGCAAATCCACCGGCGGCGTTTTGTGGCGGCTCGATCCCGAAAAACCGGACGAAATCTCCTGCGGTGGCACGGCCATCCGCCTGCCCGGCGAAGCCGGATTGATCGTCGTCAGTTACGGCGACGCGCCCCGCATCTACCTTCCCCCGATCGACACTTCGCCGGGCGAAACCGGTCTGCGCCTCAGCCTCCACGTGCGCATGGATCCGGACTTCGGCGGCATCGCCGGTTTTTGCCGGAGGTACGCGGAAGCTCAGGCGGAAGCGGCGCGCCTGCGCACCCAGGTCGAGACAGGCCGCCAGTCCGCGGCTGGCCTGGCCCGCGTTGGCGAGGAGATCGAGAAAGCCAGCCAGTTGGCCGCCGGCCTGGCCAGCGTCGGCGAGGAGATCGAGAAGGCCAGGCAGTTGGTGCGGGAGGAAACCCTCCTGCAGTTGCTCGCCGATAAGCGGCAATCGGAAACCGAGTCAGCTTCTTTGCGCGAGGCCCACCGCGCGGCTTTATCGGAGGCCGCGGCGCTGCGGCAATCGTTGTCCTGGCGCATCACTGCCCCGCTCCGCCTCCTGGGATCTCTGTTCCAGCGTTGAAGACACGGAAACCCTCTTCTGTGGCCGGGCATCTGAATTACATTAGGAACCAATGCAGTTACTCAACCGGACCCGGACCCGTTTCCGGATTGCCGCCGTCCTCTGGCTGCTGAGCGCAGGCGGTCTCCGCGCCGCCCCGCCGGTCATCGTGATTTCCATCGACACCCTGCGCGCCGGCCATGTGGGCGCTTATGGATACCGCCGCATCGCCACGCCCAATATCGACTCATTCGCGCAGGGGGGCACGCTTTTCGCCAATGCCGCCTGCCAGACGCCGCTCACGCTGCCCTCGCACACCTCGCTGTTCACCTCCACCTGGCCGTTCCAGAACGGCATCGAGGAGAACGCCGAAGTGGTTCCTCCCGGCGCGGTCACCCTCGCCGGCGTCCTCGCCTCCCACGGCTACAAAACCGCGTCGTTCATTGGCGGCGTCTTCCTCGAGCGCCAGATGGGCCTCGACCAGGGTTTCGAATCTTACGACAGCCCTTTTAATTTCGAGGCCTTTTCCCCGCTTTCCGGAGAAATGTTTTTCGGCGGCGTGGAAAATCCGTACTCGGTGCGCGACCGCCGCGACGGCGCACTGGTGGTGGCTGCCGCCCTGCGCTGGATCGCCGCCAATCGCGGCCAGCCCATTTTCGTCTTCGTCCACCTGTTCGACCTGCACACGCCCTACACGCTTTCGGAGGAGGCGGCGCGGCGCAAGGGCATCTCGCGCTACGATGCGCAGCTCGAATACGCCGACGAGCTGATCGGTCGGCTGAGAAAAGGGCTCGATCGGAATGGCCTGTGGGACCGCTCACTCGCCGTGCTGCTGTCCGATCACGGCGAGGGACTCGGCGACCATGGCGAGCGCACCCACGGCTATTTCATCTATCAAAGTACGCTGCACGTGCCCCTGATATTCCACTGGCCCGCGGGCGCCCCCGGCCAGCCAGCCCGCGTCGAAGAACCCGCCGGATTGATTGACGTCGCGCCCACCATTCTGAATTTCCTGCACGTGCCCGCGCCGCCATCCTTCGAAGGCAGCACCCTGCCCGGCGGCGCGCGCCCGGTTTACAGCGAGAGCCGGAATGCGCACGATTCGTTCGGCTGGGCCCCGCTTCGCGCCGTGCGCATCGGCGCATACAAATACATCGAGGCCCCGCGGCCGGAGCTATACGACCTCGCAAAGGACCCGGAAGAGCGCAACAACATCGTGCTTTCGAATCCCGGCCAGGCGCGCGCGCTTCGCGCCGAACTGGCAAAGCTGCTGGCGCGATATGCGCGTCGCGCACCCGTTGCGGCGCCGGTGGCCACGCCGCAGGCGCAGAAACTGCTCAACTCTCTCGGCTACCTCGCGCCTGGGCCCCGCGTGCGCGCGGACGGCTCCGGACCCGATCCCAAGGACCGCCTTCCGGAATATCATTTGTACGAGCAATCCATGGACGCCGTCGCCGCCGGGCGCCTCCATGCGGCCGTTGCTCTGCTTCTGCAGGTTCTCGCCGAGGACCCGGCCAATACCCTCGCGCGCCGCGATCTGGGCTCCTGCTATCTCGACCTGCACGACGATTCGAAGGCCCGCGCGAGTCTTGAACGGGTGGTGGCGGATGCCCCCGACGACTATGCGTCGCAGTTCGGGCTGGGCCTGGCGGACAAGCACCTCGGCCTCGTCGACGAAGCCCGCGCGCATCTGGAAACTGCCTGCCGGCTTGCGCCGCAGGCCCAACAATGCCGCCGCGAGCTCGACGCCCTGAACGATGTGGAGAAAAAACGGGGACAGACTTACTGACATGATCTCAAGCACCAGACGCGCAAGCAGTGGTCTGTCCCCCGTTTTTTCTCAATTGTATGGACGCGCGGCGACAGCCGCGTTCTTCCTGTGCCCATGACCATCCCCTTCCTCCCCGCCTACATCGGCCCCGGCGCGGGCTTCGCCTTCTTCGGCTCCTTCCTCGGCCTGCTGGCTTCCCTCTGTCTCACCGCGGCGTCGTTCGTCGCCTGGCCCTTCCGCGCCGCCTGGAAACTGCTCCGCCGAAAGCACGGCTTCCGCAACGCCCGCGTCAAACGCCTCATCTTCCTCGGGCTCGACGGTCTCGACCCGCGCCTCACCGAGCGCTTCATGGCCGCGGGCGAACTCCCCAACCTCGCCCGCCTCAAAGACCAGGGATCGTTCCACCGCCTGCGCACCACGTTCCCGTCGCTATCGCCGGTGGCGTGGTCCACGTTCGCCACCGGGGTCAGCCCGGCCCGCCACAACATCTTCGACTTCCTCAACCGCAGCCTCGTCTCCTACCTGCCGGAGCTGTCGTCGGCGAAAGTGCGCCGCTCGCCGCGCGGCCGCCCCACGGTGGAAATGCGCCGCAAGAGCCGGACCTTCTGGAACATCCTGGGCGAGCGCTCCATCGCCAGCACCATTCTGCGCGTGCCCGTCACCTTCCCGCCGGAGGAATTCGACGGCCGTCTGCTCTCGGCCATGTGCACGCCCGATCTGCGCGGAACCCAGGGCAGCTTCTCGCAGTTCACCACGCGCCTCGAGCAGGCCACTTTCGAAAGCGGCAGCCGCTATCCGCTGCGCCGCTCGGGCCAGTATCTCCACGGCTCTCTCGAAGGCCCCGAAAAGAAATGCGTGGCGTTCCGCATCCACGCGCCCA
Source organism: uncultured Solibacteraceae bacterium (assembly GCA_964453955.1). Lineage (GTDB taxonomy): Bacteria > Acidobacteriota > Terriglobia > Bryobacterales > Bryobacteraceae > CAWACP01. The sequence continues at coordinate 7,295 of CAYVPZ010000195.1, forward strand.
CGCTCACGCTTGAAATCGGCGGCGGCGAGCACCGGCTGCGGCCCGGCGAATACTCGCCGTGGATCAGGCTGGCCTTCGGCCGGGTGCGCGGCATCGCGCGCTTCCTGGTAACGGAAACCGCGCCCGAGTTCTCCCTCTACGTCACGCCCGTGCAAATCGACCCCGAAGCCCCCGCGCTGCCCATCAGCCATCCCGGCTACTACGCAGCGTATCTGGCGAAGCTGCTCGGCTCGTTCGCCACGGTGGGCATGGCCGAGGACACCTGGGCTCTCAACGAGGGCGTCATCGACGAAGCCGCTTTTCTCGATCAGGCCTGGCTCACTCTCGCCGAGCGCGAGGCCATGTTCGAAAGCGCGCTCGATCACACCACTCGCGGCGTGGTGGCCTGCGTGTTCGACACCAGCGACCGCGTGCAGCACATGTTCTACCGCCATCTGGACGACGGCAACGGCGAGGTGATCGAAGACCTCTACCGCCGCATGGACCGTCTCGTCGGCAAGGCCATGGCGCGTGCCGACGCGGATACCGTTCTGTTCGTGCTCTCCGATCACGGCTTCTGCGCGTTCCGGCGCGCCGTGA
>CAYVPZ010000196.1:0-7872 GCA_964453955.1 uncultured Solibacteraceae bacterium
CACTCCTCGCGGCCAAGTGCAAGCCCCGCATACCCGGCTACGATGACGGCCAGCCACGAACCCCACCCGGGGTGTTTCGTCAGAAACAACAATGCGACGGCCAGTACGGAAAGGCCGATGGCCACCCAGTCCAGTATTTTGCGGTTGCCGATGGGCCGCTCCTGCAGCACGATGGCCTGGATGTCCGAAAGATAGAATCGCCGGTATTCTTCCTTGAAGCGCGAGGAGCGCACGTAGAGGATGTGGTCCGGTCCGAGCCACAGGGTATCGCGGCGGAACAAGCCGCTCTTCCGGCCCGGCAGACGCCGATACTGCGATTTTGCCCTGGCCATCAGCGTTTCGCCTTCAGGACAAAGTAAACCAGCAGCCAGCCCCAGCCGCCCAGTTCGAGCAGGGCCAGACCGAGGGCCATCCAGGCGCGCGCCATGGTGCGTGGCGCCAGACTGCGCGGCGCGCGCAGCGCCCGGATGGCCAGATAGATGGCCACGGGCGCGGTGAACAGGCTGAGGGTGAACAGCAGCGCGGAGACCGCCGCGATGGCCAGCGCCATGCTGTCGTAGAGCGGGCGGGAGCGCGTCAGCAGCTCGGTTCGTTTCTCCGCGGCGTTCACGCATGCGGGACAGAGCACCCGGCTGCCCCACTCGATGCGGCACAGCGCGCACACGAAACGCCCGCAGGAATCGCACGCGGCCACCGCGCGCTTGCCTTCGTGCGCGAAGCACGCCGATTCGCCTTCGGCCTGAATGGCCTCGCCCGCCGAACCGGCGCTCAGCCGGAAAATCGCCGGGTAAATGAGGGCGCGCGCGCGAACGCCGCAGCGGCATTCCACGGGTGCTCCGTCCCCCGGCCAGGGAATGGTGGCCAGGCACACGTGACAATATGTCAGCGGCGGTTCGAGCTTCACGGGTTTAATTCCTGACGACGCGAGTCTCGCAGATGCGGTCGTGCAGGGCGCGCTTTTCGTCGTCGATGCCGGCCATGATGTACCCGATCCCCAGCGTAAACCAGGACGACAGAAGCTTGGCGAAATGGCGGCCAATGGCCACCCCCCAGCCGGGCCGGGTGCCATCGGCGCAAATCACTTCCAGCGAGAGCGCCAGCTTGCCGGGCGTCGCGCCTTTGGCCACCACGAACCAGGCCTCGTACAACATGGCGACGGCCATCTGCACCAGGGTCAGGTAGGAGAAGATGCCCCTGGTGCGCCCGAAAAGCGGCATCGGCTCGCCGATCGCTCCGCGCATGAAACCGAACGGCACGCTGATGATGACTCCGGCGACGCCCAGGATGATGCCATCGATGAACACCGCGACAAAGCGGATCCAGAACCCGGCGAACGGGCGCGCGTGAGGCTGGGCGATGGGCACGACGCCTTCCCGCAGGCGCTGCATCATCACGTCCTTGCAGGAGGCGCACACGGTGGCGTTGCCGATCTGCAAAAGGTCGCCGGGCGCGAACGGCCTGCCGCACTGGCTGCAGAAACGCGCCTCCTGCGGGGGCTGCTCGGGAACCGGAGCGACGGCTGCAGCGGGCGCCGGCTGATGTACGGTTCCCAGCGGCGACCAGTTCGACATCCCCGCGCGCCACACCAGCGTGTTCGCGCCAATCCTGCCGGATGCCACCAGCGTGTCGAATTCGGCCTCGGTGACCGGGCCGAATTGCTGCCGTCCGTCGGAGTAATACCAGTCCATAAAGGGTTGAACTCGGTCCATCATACCCAAAAGGGGCGCACCGGTTGGCCTGCATCGACAAAAAAACATGGAACCGATCCGTCTCCCATCTGCGTACCGATGCTCAGGAGGACGCATGGAACTCGCGATTGAACGTGCTTCTGTCTCACCCAGTGCGCCGATTTGGCAGGACGTCCTTGCGCAGGCCATGACCGGCGAACTCATTGCCGCCATGAACTACACCTCTTTATCCGAAATATGCGACGATCCCGAAGAAGTGGCCGATGCGTTGGAGCATGCGCGCGGTGAACGGGGGCATGCCGCCGCGTTCGCCGCCGAGGGCCGCAGGATTGGAGTGGACGTCCCCAATAACGTCGGCGCAAAGCATTGGAAACGGCTCCGCGAGGCGTTCCTGCGCTCGATCGCGGATCGTGACTTTATCGGCTGCCTGATTGTCCAGGAGATCATGCTGGAATCGTTCGCCGTGGCCAGCTATGCACGCGTCGGGAAGGTGGCGCCGGGGAGTCTTGGCCGGACTTTCGCCGCCATCGCGGCGGAGGAAGAAGAGCACGTCGATCACGCCATGGCCATTCTCCGGGCGGAACGAGCCCGCGACGCGCAGGCCTTCGACGACAAGGTGCACCGCCTGCATCTGGAAGTGATGACCACTCTCGCGCAGATGCTGGCGAAGGAGTGCCGGGATGGACACTGCGAAGTGTGCCACGGCAGTTGTGTGAAGCCATCGCTGTTCGACATCAGCCTGAGCGCCGCCGAGCTTCGCGGAGCGTCGCTCGAGCAGTACCTGAAGACGCTGGACATGCTGGGCCTCCCCGGCGAGGTCACGCTGGCATGGGTGGCGCAGTTGCCTGTTTAACCGTCGATTTCGCCATGATCGGGCATCAGGAGAGCTGGCGCGCGGCCTCCGATGTACTGGGGGTCCTGCGCGGACCCGGGCTCAGGCCTTTGCCGGACGACGAGATCAGGGACATCCTTCCATGGATTCCGCCCAGAGCAGTCTGCCACGTCGAGGTCGGCTCGGTCACCGGCGCGAAGGCGCGCGGCCTCTACATCGACTCCTTCATTCCTCCCGGCCGTCTGGAAGCCGCGTGGGTTCACGACAACCTCGCCCGCGTTCGAGCGGCGGCGGCCTGCGCGATCCAGGCCCGAGCGAGAATCGTGAGTCTCGGCGGATTCAGTTCCATTCTGATTGAGGGCAACTTCGATCAGCTTCCGGAAAGGCACGATACGGTGTTCACCACCGGCAATACGTTGACCGTTGGTTTCATCGTTCAGGGCATCCGCAGGATGTGCGCGCTGGAGGGCCGGGACATCCGAAGATCGACGCTGCTTATCGTCGGAGCAACGGGGGATGTGGGTTCCGGCTGCGCCCGTTGTCTGGCCCCTGCGGTGAAGCGCGTGCTGCTCAACGCGCGCAACGTCGAGCGCCTCGGCAGGCTGGCCGCGGAACTGGAAGCCGATGGAGTTGAGGTGGAGACGGCCACGGATCTGCAGCGATTCTCCGTGGAGGCCGACGTGGTGATCTGCGCGGCCAGCCTGGCATCCCCTTCGCTTCTATTGGGCCGGATCGCGTCCCACGCCCTCGTTTGCGATGCAGGCTACCCGAAGAACCTGTCCTGCCATGAGAACGCTGCGGGCGCCAGCATCTTCTTTGGAGGCCTGGGACAGATCGCCGGCGGATTGCGGTTCACGCCGGATTTTCATGGAATTCTGAATCGGCATCCGTTCCCCGACGTGGTCCATGGATGTCTGCTCGAAGGCATGGCGCTGGCTCTGGAAGGCCGGTTCGAACCCTTCTCTCGGGGAAGAGGGTCTATCACTCCGCAGCGCGTCGCGGAGATTGAAACAATTGCGGCACGGCACGGGATTTGTCTCGCGCCGCTTTACAACGCCGCTGGACCGGTGCAGGCGCGTCGATGTGGATCAGGCGTCTCGTGAGCATCACGCCCGGCCGCGCACTTTGGCGAACCACCAGCGCAGGCCCACAAACAGGAAGCGCCAATCCTTGAAAAACTCGGGCGGCTTGCCCTCGAAGGCGTGGCCGATAAACTGCAGCGCCCAGCCGGACAGGAAGAGCCCGGCGCTGAGCCACAGCCATCGCCAGTCCATGATCGCCAGCGGGAGCAGCAGAATCGACAAAGCGATCATGGGAATGCCCAGGGTGTGGCAGGCGCGGTTTACCGCGTGCTGATGGCTGGACGCGTATTGAGCGATCCACTCATCCCAGGTTCGGTTTCCCAGCATGGATGGATGTTAGAACTTTTTCAGCTCTTCCACAAGCGCCTTGAGGCCCTTGCGGCGGTAGATCTGCAGCAGGCGGTCCTGTTCCGGCGAGGGCGCCAGCACTTTCGCCAGACGCGGATTGTCCAGCTCCGCCCGCGAGGGAATCCAGACGCGGCCGTCGGCGAACTCCACGTTGCTGACGAAGCCGGTCATCCCGGTAATGGACATGGGCTGGCCCGCCCGCGAGGAAAAGCGCAGCACGGCGTCCTGGGGCACTTCGCGTTTCTCGCCGGGGGCCAGGCGAACCGCCGCGGGAACCGAACCGGCCAGAAAATCGCGCCCCTGCTGGTCGTGCAGAATCCACCCGATCTCCACCGAGCGGACTTCGCGCTCGGAGCGGTTATAAACCGGGATGCTGGGGGTCACCGCTTCGTTGCCGCGCACCTGAACCACGCCGCCGGGCGAACCGACCGGGGCGTCCGGGAACTCCACGAAGGCGAACCGCACCTGGCGCTCGGGGTCCACGTTGGTGGGACGTCCGCGGACCATCTGCACCTCGATGCCGGGCGTGTCGGCGCGCCGGGACATGGCGGCCAGCATCTCCTGCTGCAGGCGGGCCGGGCCGCCGGCGTCCAGCAGCTCGCGCAGATATCGCCGGTCGCGACGGGCTTCCAGCTCGTACACGGTCAGCGCCTTGCGCGAGTCGAGCCGGTTGGGGCCGTAAAAGCCCAGATCGTCGAACAGAACGCCATCCAGACCGATCCCGACCACTGCGTCCCCGGCCTGCACCGGGCGGAGCAGACGAAGATCGACGTGCACCGGGAACGTCTCGCCCGGCGCCACGCTCAGGCTGGGAACGGTCACCGAAGCCTTGCCGCCGGGAGCGACATCCTGCGCCAGCACCACCAGGGTAATTCCGCGAATGCGCTGCTGTCCGGAATTACGCAGGATCAGCGCCACCCGCACGTCCACCACCGACGCCCCGCCACGAACCGATTCCGTGGAGCCGCTGGGGTCGGAGGAGAGCAGGGCCACCGGGGAGTCTTTCGGGAGATCCACCCGCGGGAGCACTCCGGCTGTGGCGGCCAGGCCGAAGAGAGCGAGTGCTGCGCGGGCGCCTTTACCGCCCATCGTAGACCTCGGTGATGGTGGTTTGTCCCGTGTCGTCGTCGAGCGCGCGAGCGGAGGCCGAGCCGCGCGTGCTCACCGAAACCACCACGGCTCCGTTGTCCGGTGGCACGTAGGAGAGCGAGGTTCCGTTCCCCTTGATCTCGATGCCCTGCTCGGACGCCACCAGCATGTCTTTCTGTGCGGGTGTTGCGCCATGGCCCACAATGCGCCCCAGCGAGGTCAACAGATGATCCGCCTGCGTTCGGGGCAGATTGAGCCAGAAGCCGAACAGGAAGAGTCCTGTGAGCAGCGCAGCCGCCAGCGCGCCGTTCCAGCGCAGCGGGAAGGACCGCGAGCGGGCCCGGTAGCCGCCCACGCACTCGCCGGCGGCGAGGCCTACGCGAATGTTGCCGGTCATCTCCTCGGAGAGCCGGTTCCACTCGAGGCCGGGGGGCAAATCCTTCGCGGCATCGTCCACAAGCTGCCGGGTGCGGTGGAATGCCTGCAGCTCGGACTGGCAGAGTTCGCAGCTTCGCACGTGCAGGCGCACCGGCACGGCCGGCCAGAAGCCGAGATCGCCGCCGGCCAGGAGCGCGAGCCTGTTTTGATCGGGATGATTCATGGCCGCCTCCTTTCCATGTAGCGGCGGAACTTCACCCGCGCGTTGGCGATGTGCGAGCGCACGGTGGCCTTGGAACAGTTCAACTGCTTCGCCACGTCCTCGGCGGGCATTCCCTCCACGTCGCGCAGCAGCAGCGCGGTGCGTTCGCGGCCGGTGAGGGTGTCGAGGCCGCGTTCGAGCCAGGCGCGCCGCTCGCTGTGCAGCACCAGTTGCTCCGGATTCTGCTCGCCGCCGGTGGAGAACTCGTCCAGCATGCGGCCGGAGAGAGAGTCCGGCAGGGCGTCGATTTCGCAGAAGCTGACCTTGCCGTTGCGCCGCAGAAAATCGATGGCGGTGTTGCTGGCGATGCGCGAGAGCCAGTGCGCGGCCTTCTCGGCGTCCTTCAGCTGTTCCTTGCGCTGCAACGCTTTGATGAACGCTTCCTGGGTGAGGTCCTGGGCGTCGGCCACGTTGCCCACCATCCGGTAAATGAGCAGGAAGACCCGCCGTAAGTTATCGGAAATAAAGCGGCTTTCCTGCTCGTGCGAAAGCGGCGCGGCAAGCGAGAAGGGTCCCGCGCCCTCGCTCATAACGCCCCCGAATGTGCCAACCGCGGTAGCCATGGCCTCACCAAGGCTGACGCCAAACCGCCCGAAACGTGCAGATGCATCTTCGTTCCCGCTGAACCCATCGGGCGCAACCGGCCCGAGCTGCAGGGTTATCCTGAATTCTAGTATGAGACGTGTGGCGGTGGTGGGTATAGGCAAGACCGCATTTGGCGCTTTTCCCGGCCGGGACCTGCGCTCGCTGGCCGTGGAGGCGGGACAGAAGGCCCTGGCGGACGCCAGCCTGAGCCCCGGCCTGGTGGAGGCGTTCTATCTGGGAAACTTCGCGGGCCCCTCGTTCACTGGCCAGAATCACCTGGCCCCGTACGTGGCCGCTGGACTGGGCATCGCCGGCGTACCGGCCACGCGGTTCGAGGCGGCCTGTGCGTCGAGCGGCTCGGCATTTTTCCATGCGTGGTCGGCGGTGGCCGCGGGCATCTACGACGTGGTGCTGGTGGCGGGCGTGGAGAAAATGACCTCCCAGCCGACGCCGCGCGTGGCCGAAATTTTGGCCGGCGCCGGGGACATGAGCGGGGAGATGCGCGCCGGGGCCACGTTTCCCGCGCTGTTCGCCATGATCGCGCGGCGGCACATGCGCCAGTACGGCACCACGCGCGAGCAACTGGCGGCGGTGTCGGTGAAGAACCACGCCAACGGCGCAAAGAACCCGCTGGCGCACATGCGCAAGGTGGTCTCCCTCGAACAGGTGCTGGCGGGCAAGCCGGTGGCCGAGCCGCTGACGGTGTACGATTGCTCGCTGGTGAGCGACGGCGCGGCAGCCCTGGTGCTGGCACCCGCCGAACGCGCCGCCGAGTTCACCGGCCGCCCGGTCGCCGTGATGGGCGTTTCGCAGACTTCGGATCGCGTGGCCCTGGACGAGAAGGAGGACATCACCACGCTCGACGCGGTGCGGTCCTCGGCGGAGAAGGCGTACCGGATGGCCGACGTGCGCGCCGCCGATATTCAGTTCGCCGAGGTGCACGATTGTTTTACCATCGCCGAGATCCTGGCGTACGAGGACCTGGGGTTCGTGCGCAAGGGCGAAGGCGGACCGTATGTGCAATCGGGCGCGACGTGCGTGCGCGGCGAGCGGCCGGTTAACGCCAGCGGGGGGTTGAAGGCGAAGGGGCATCCGGTGGGCGCAACGGGCGTGGGCCAGCTTTGCGACGTGGCGCTGCAGGTTCGCGGGGAGGCGGGAGAGTTGCAGGTGGCGCGGCGGGAGCTGGGGCTGGCGCAGAACCTGGGCGGATCGGGCGCGACGTCGGTGGTGACCATTCTGGGGGCGTCATGAAGACGGGCACGGTGTACACGGAGACGGTGGTGTGGTCGCCGCCGGAGCGGTATGTCAACGACGCGCCGTATCAGATCGCCATTGTGGACCTGGGAGACCGGCGGGTGACTGCGCGGATTCTGGGTGATCGCGTGGCGATTGGGGATGCGGTGACGTTCGTGGAATTGCGAGATGAGGTGCCGTACTTCACTCGTAGTGCTTGACCCACTTGCCGGCCCTTGCGGCGTCAAGAAGATCCTGGACGGTTATGGGAATCCGCTTTTCGGAAAAGAAGCGCCAATCGGGCTTATCTAAATCCTCTTGACGTGCCAAACACACAATTCGTATACTTGAACTGCGTCTGGGATGAGTCGCCGA
>CAYVPZ010000197.1:0-7870 GCA_964453955.1 uncultured Solibacteraceae bacterium
GTACATAATGTAAGAGCATGTCGGTCACGATGAAGGACATCGCGCGCGAGCTCGGCGTGCCGGTGGTCACGGTTTCCAAGGTGGTGCGGAATCACACGGACATCGGCGAAGAGACACGGCAGCGGGTGCTCAAGCGCATCCGCGAGCTGAACTATCAGCCGAATCCGGCGGCGCGCGCCCTGGTCACCGGAAGAACTACGTAACCGGCCTGATTGTTCCGGATCTGGTGCACCCCTTCTTCGCGGAAGTGGCCATGGGGTTGTCCAACGCGCTGCGCCGCAAGGGCTACAGTCTGCTGATTACGTCGTCCCAGGGGGACCCCGCTCTGGAGCGCCAGGAAATCAAGCGTTTTCTGAGCGGGCGGCCGGATGCGCTGATCATCGCCTCGGCGCAATGGACGGTGGAAAGTTTCCGGCGCATCGAGGAACAAAAGGTCCCCTACGTTCTGATCTGCTGGAGCCGAAGGTGGTGCCGCGCGAGTCGACCAACCGGAGTCGCTAAGCGGCTGTCATGAGCCTGTGGCGAAAGTGGCTGCTCGGCCCATTCGGGGAGAGTCAGGTTATGAGGTGAACCTCATCCGGCGGGATGAAAATGAACAAGGCATGCGATAGGGTAGGGAGCGGCGGCGGCGCGAGCGAAGGACGGCAGCCTAAAGCGGCCAAGGGCCCGCGGGACAGTCTGTCCTTGGCAGCTTCCCGAACCCGCCATTGCCGTCTCCTTCCGGCGCTACCCGCGAAGGATGAACGCGCGAGAGAGAACGAGCTTCTCTGAAGCAGCCCCCGCGGCGTCGCCGGAAGGAGACACCCGTGAAAGTAGTATATCCCCGCTGCGCCGGCATCGACATCCACAAAGAGAGCATGACGGTGTGCGTGATGATCGACCGTCAGGACGGTAGCGCGCCGGAGTACCAGCAGCGCAAGTTGCCCACGCACACGGAAGGCATCGGGAAACTGAGTGCCTGGCTGAAGGAATGCCAGGTGACGGACGTGGGCATGGAGTCAACCGGCGTGTACTGGAAGCCGGTGTGGAACGCGCTGGAGGGGAAAAGGGGTTTGCACCTGTGTAATCCGCGGCACGTGCGGGCGATACCGGGGTCCAAAACGGACATCCGGGATGGGACGCGGATTACCGAGTTGGCCTGCGGGAAACTGCCGGAAAGCTTCATACCGCCGCTGTGGCAGCGGGAGCTGCGGGATCTGACGCGACTGCGGGCGCGGTTGACGCAGGAAGTGAGCCGCATCGGCAATCGCATCCTGAAAGTGCTGGAGGATGCGCAGATCAAGCTGGACTGCGTGGCCAGCGCTCTGGGGGTGTCCGGGCGGCTCATGCTGAACGCAGCGTCGAGCGCTGGAGGGAAACTTCCGGGAACACCACCGGTTCCAGATCCGGCTGCTGCTGCAGGAACTGCGGGAATGCGAGGAGAGAATCTTCCGATTGGATCAGCGCATCGAGCAGTACCTGGAGCGCTATGAGGAGATCGTCGAGCGCCTGGATGGCAATCCGGGTGGGGACCGGCTGGGACCGGCCATCCTCCTGGCCGACATCGGCCCGGACATGAGCCATTTGTTGGAGCTGCTTGTGTCCGGGCAACTGCGAAAGCGCGGGCAAACGGCTGAGTGGGCGAACGCGGAAAGGGAACCGCTGGCTGCGGCGGACCTTCTGCCAGATGGCCTGGGCGGCGACTCGTAAGAGGGGCAGCTACTTCAAGACCCAATACCGGCGCCTGGCGGGACGGCGGGGCAAACAGCGCGCCTTGCTGGCGGTGGCCCATAGTCTGCTCACGGTCGTTTATCGCCTGCTGGCGGACCCGCACCTGGAGTACCGGGAATTGGGAGAGAACTACTTCGACCGGCGAGACGCCGAGTACACCAAAACGAGCCTGGTCAGGCGCCTGACCAGGCTCGGATATGAGGTCACGGTAAAACCCAAAGCAGCGTAGAGCGCGGGCGCGATAGGCGCGAGGAGCAGGATTATCGAGAGAGGCGACGACATTCCGTCGCAGCCGATGGATTGTTTTCAGGAGCTTTCCGGTACGGAATGTCGTCGGCTGTCCCCGCATGGCCGAACGGCCATTGGACTCCCCGGACATCACAACTACGTGGTATCTTAGATAACCCAGGAGGGACGGGTGCGATGAAACCCTTTCTCGGTTTTCTTTCCTTGTGTCTGGTGGGCGCGCTGGCCGGATCTGCGTCCGAGCTTTCCGAACGGGTCTGGAACCTGGAGAAGAAGGGCGACCTGACGGCTGCGCGCGAGTTGCTGGAGGGCGCGGCGCGAGCGCCCGGGGCCACCGCTTCCGACCTCAACGACTGGGCCGAGTATCTGGATGAGCATCGCGACCCCCAGGCGCGCCCGGCCTGGGAGCGGGCGCTGGCCGCCGCCAGAGGCGAACAGAAGAAGGCCATCGCGCTGCACCTGGTGATCGCCGATCTGCTGGCCGGGGACCAGGATGCCGCCCGCAAACACCTGGCGGCCTATGGGGACGCCGGTGGACGGGACTTCAGCCTGGCCACCGAGCCGCTTGCCTCCCCGGGCCGGACCACGGTCGTGCAGATTCCCGGTCCCCTGGCGTCGTTCGCGCGCATGGCCGCGCTATCGCCGGAGCTGGAGCCCGGAACCGTGCTGGCCGCGCTGGCGCGCAACGTGGTCACCAACGGGTATCAGGCTTCCTCCAATAGCGACGCCCTCGATCAGACCGAATACCTCAAGCTGGTGATCCGCTACGTTTCGCAGGCGCGCGAGTTGACCAAGCTGGCCGGCAAGGATTCCACCATCCGCATCGCCACCTGCGATTCCACCGAAACGGGCGATCTTCTGCGCGTGCTCGGTTATCGCATGCGCGGAGGCTGCGGCAGCGACCTGGTGCTGGAAACCGTGAACCCGTCGCGCGCGTTTCTGACCATCGATTCGGGGTTCCCGCTCTCCGGCCTCGAACAGGCGCTGCGCACCAATCGCCCCTTCGCCTACGAATACAAGTCCGCGGAGATTCCGGTGGTGTACAGTCCGGACTACTGGCTCGGCTCGCATGGCATTCAGGGGGGCGATCTGGTGGAAGCGTTCCTGAACGACCCGTCGCTGTGCCGGTTGTATCTGGCCATGACCAAGCTGGATCCGTCCACCGCCGACGAGATTCGCAGGAGCATTCCCGCCACGCGCCTGCGCATTTTTGCGCACGTGCTCGACTTCTTTGGCGGAATGTTCGAGATCCGCGGCGGCCGGGCGGTGGTTCCGGGCGGCCCGCGAGCGGGAAAGGTGTGGGCGGAACTCGTCGGCGTCTCCCCCGACAAAGGCGCCGAGTTTTTCGCCAAAATGATCGCCACGGACGACGGATGGCTGGCCAGTTACTACGATTCGCTGGCGCGCATCAGCGGTCCGGTGCAGGATTATCTCACCGAACCGGAACGGCTGAGGCGTTTTTATTCGGCAATTCGCGGAAAGGTGACCAGTCCAGGCCCGGCGCGACCGGTGTTTCGCTCCAATACGGACATGGTGCTGCTCACCACCCGCCTGCGCATGGACGCGCAAGGGAGGCCGGTGATTCCGGGCGGTCTGGAGGTGTGGCGCAACCTGTTCGTACACCACTCCGCCGGCAAGCTGGACGCCAAACTGTCCAAAGCGGCGGCCGGCTGGAGGGAGCCGGACGACGTTCTGGAAGCGCTGTTCGGGCTGTGCCGCAAAGTGGTGGATAACGAGCCGCTGCGTGTTTTCATGGCGCTCAGCGATCTGGACCGGGGCCGGGATACGCCGCTGGATGCGGGCACGGTGGACCGGCTCATGCGCGACTGGCACGAGTACGGCGCGCAGTACCCGATATTCGCGGAGGTCAGCGACGTGAGTCCGGCGACGCTGGTGCACTTCCTCGATACGGCCGCCTCCATGAACGCCATGAAAGAAGGCACGCTGCGGGTAGACACGGTAGGCACGCTGCAGGCGCTAATGGGCCTGTGGCAGATCCTCTACCGGCACGGTTCGCTGCCGCCCGGCGACGCGGACCGGACGCTGGCGGCAATTCTGAGCGGCTTCGGGAAGATCGGCAACGACCGCGACTTGTTCGCGGCGGGACGGTCGGGCGTGACCATTCTTCTGGCGGCCACCGGCAAGCTCGCCGGGGCCACCCCGCAGGAGCGCCTGGTGGAACTGCTGGCCGGACCGGATAACACCTCCGACGCGGAAACGCGCAGCCGGATGGTCCGCGACATGGACCAGATCTTCGAAGCGCAGCGGCTCATTTCCGTGACCGACCTGTTCGCGATCGCCGACGGTCTGGAGGCGGTGGCGCGCGGCCAGAAGGGCAACCCGGCGGTGGTGGCGAAGGCCGCGTCGCGCACGGCCGAGGTGCAACTGCCGCACGCTTCGCTGAGCACCGTGGAGAAGACCACGTTCACGTTCGGATACTGGTCCGAGCGGCACATCGAAGCCGAGCGCAAGATCAATCTCAAGGCGGAGCTGGACCGCGCCGGCGGGGACGCGAAGAAGCTGGGCGACATCCGCGGCGATCTGGCCCCGTTGTTGCGCGACAGCCTGGTGGGGCTGAATTACGCGTACTACGCGCCGCCCGGCGCGCAGATCCTGCAAGCCAACCCGTTGTTTGTTCGCAGCCACGATTTCATCGGCCTGAGCGGACAGAGTCTGTCGTGGAAGACCACGGAAGTGCAGGGGGGCGGCTGGCCCAGCAACAGCGGCGGCAAGCTGTCGGGTTCCCTGGCCGAGCTTCCCTATGCGCTGGCGCAGGCGGAACAGAACTTCCTGGTGCCCACGCGCGAGCAGGCGCTCATCTGGGCCGACCTGGTGCCGCAGTTGCTGGTGAGCGCAACGGTGCCGCGCTGGTGGCGGGCCACCCCGGCGCACACGCACTGGGTGATGCTGCACATGGATTACGGGGAGACGCTGCTGGCCGAAGCCGCTTTGAACGACGCCCGCCGCCAGCGCGTTCTCGCCGTGCTGCACCGCTACGCCGCGCCCGTGCGGGTGGCCGAGATCGACCAGTTGCTGCGCGCGGGCGACGTGCGCGGGGCGGTGGCGAAGACTACGCCGGCCGAGTTGTTCGAACTGGCCCGCATATCCGCCGGGGAGAACGACGGGGAACCGCTGGCGGTGGCCATCCGCCACATTGCGTGGGAATCGCCGAACGAGATCAACTACGCCACGATATCGCGCCTGTTCGGCACGCCCAAGCCGACGCTGGCCAACAGCATGTCGCCGCAGTTGCTCAACCTGCGCACGTTCCCGGCGCTGATGGGCTACTCCAGCCGGATTCTGGCGGAAAGCTGGGAATCGGACCTGCTGTACTATGCGGCAATCTCGGACCAGCTCAACATGTCCCCTTCCCAGTTGAACCTGATGATTCCATACTGGACACAGCAGACCATCGAGGGGATATTCGCGACTCACCTGGAGGACTGGCCGGCGCTGTTGCGGTCGTTACGGTCGGTGGGTGATGAGGCTTTGGCGAAGAGCCACCGCCAGGGAGCAGCCAGCGGCGCGGAGTGAGCGGGCTTACAGTTTGTGCGGAGAGGAAGATCCTGACCATGCGTAGAGCTTTCATCGGCGCGGCAGCCATGATCCTGTCCGGCGGCCTGTTATGGCTGGGGGCACAGGAGCGGCCCACCTTTCGGGTGAAGGTGGACATGGTGGTGCTGAGCCTCACGGTTACCGACAACAAGGGGCATTATGTGACCGGTCTCAAGCCGGGCGAGTTCAAGGTCACCGAAGATGCCATCCCCGAAAAAATCGCCACGTTCAGCGAAGGGAACAAGCCGCCCGTCGAGTTGCGGCCGGACGGCACCGCCGTTCCTCTGGCGGCGCCCGAGGAGAAGACCGGAGAGGCCGCCGCCGACCTGCGCTCCGACGCGTTTGTCGGCACCAACGTTTTTGTCCTCTTCGACACCAGCAACTACATGTACCGCGGATTCGTTTATGCTTCCGACGCCATCGCCGACTTCGTGCGCGGGCTGGATCGCGCCGACTCCATCGCCGTGTACACCTTCAGCCGCAATCTCAATCGCGCGTCGAATCTGACGCGCGACCGCAACCAGGCGATCTTCGGGCTGCGCAACGCCGTGGCCGGGGACGACTCGGCTCTGTATAACGGACTGCTGCTCACCCTGCGCGACGCCGCCAAAGTGCCCGGCCGCAAGGTGGTGATCGTGTTTTCGAACGGGCCGGACAACGCCAGCATGGTGGCGCCCGACGACGTGCGCGCGGTGGCCGAGGACGAAGGAATCCCCATTTACGTCATCTCCACCTCGGAGGTGAGCAAGGACCCGGTTTCGAGCGCGATCTTCCGGCGCATCACTGCGAACACCGGCGGCAAGGCGTACTTCGCGCGCACGTGGCAGAAGCAGGTGGAAGCGTTCGAATCGATCCGCGAGGACCTGGGCAACAGTTACACGATTACCTACTACCCGGCGGCGAACCCGAACGAGGGGTTCCGCAGGATTAATGTGGAGATTACGTCGGACGTGGCCAGGAAGTACCGAATTAGAGCGCGGCCGGGGTATCGGCCTCGGGCGGCTTTCGAGTGATCGGGGTCAGGCGCTCAGAATTGAGTTTTGCGGAGTAGTTTTCCTCGACCGGGACTGCATTCGAATTCGCGGTGAACAGCACGGATGCCGGCGCTGGTCGCTTGCAACTCGACCTCACCCTCAGTTTCACTCCCGTGGTCCCCGCATCCCCAATCGATGACGCGCACCGGACCCGCAGAGGAACCAAGGGCGTCCCATTGCTCCTTCTGCAAATCGAGCGGCTTTCCGGGGTGCAGGGCACTACCGAAGGCATGCAGTCGCTGATTCCCGGGCGACAGCCCAATCACCACGCCCATACGCTTCCCGCAAGGGAGCACGCCCGTTTGCAGGAAGAACTCTGTACTCTGGCCGTCGTGATCGTAGTCGGCAAGGTTCATCACGCTCACAACGGGCCGGCCGCGGACGCGGCGCGTAAATCGTAAATCGTCATCACTCGCCACAAAATCTCGATCACGCCGCTCCCAGCGCTGCACGAGCGCCTCGGGAGGAACAAAAGGAAAATCGTCGTGACCGAAGAGAGGCGTCAAGTGAAGCCGATCAATCTCGCGCCCATCCCGCATACGGACCAGATCGAGCTGGCCTCGCTCACCAAACGCGAATCCGAAACAGGGACAAGTAAACGACCCTGGATCATCCGGCCCACACGCCGGCCTCGGAGCACGCTTCCATACCAGTCTCCAGACCTCGGTCGCGCCGTCCACGACAACCGATTTCTCTTCACGCACCAACCCCTGCTCCGGCAGCGCCGGACACGCCAACAGAGCCAGCACAAGGGAGTACTCAACGGCTTTCCGGGCCATTCTCCACTCAACCATATACCTGCATCCGACGTGCCGGGCCGGCGTGGCCGCGCGCGGCAAGTGCCTGTAAACGCGCGCCAGGGCCGAGTTTCGGGCTTTTTCAGCTACAATCAAGAGCGGCTCCTTCTGTGGCTGATGTACCCAACATGTGCAAGCGACGACACATAGCCGTCGTTCTCGGCGTGCAGCGCGGCGGTGGGAGCGATCTCGCCGAGGCGCTGGCGATGCTGGGCGCGATTCCGGCTGAAGATCCGCGTCCGCCCGCGGCAGACTTCCGCGCGATCAACGAAAAGCTCCTCCATCATCTTCGCGCCGCGGACGATCACCTCGGCCTGGCGTGGCGCCCCACAGAACAGGATACCGCGGTCCGTGCGCTGAGGGAGCGAGCGCTGGGGCTGATTGGGCGGTGCATGGCGGATCACCGGCCGCTGCAGGTTTTGGAGGATCCGCGCGCCTGCCGTCTGCTCTCGTTTTGGCGGCCCATCATGGAAGCCCGCGGTTGCCGGGCGAGTTACCTCATTGCGCTGCGGGATCCAATGCAGGTGG